>NZ_RZSJ01000022.1:0-24107 GCF_003998025.1 Mesorhizobium sp. M8A.F.Ca.ET.021.01.1.1 | reverse complement strand
CCCGTCGGGTCGCCCATGTCCACGGATCGCTCAAGCCGGACGGCACGTGGATGATCGTCGAGCCGTTCGCGCATGATCATCTGGCGGCGAACCTCAATCCCGTCGGCCGCGTTTACTATGCCGCTTCCACTTTCGTGTGCACGCCCGCATCCGTGTCGCAGGAAGTCGGGCTCGCGCTTGGAGCCCAGGCCGGTGAGGCGAGGCTGCGCAAGGTTGTGACCGGCGGCGGCTTCAAGCGATTGCGTCGCGCCGCGGAGACACCGTTCAACATGGTGCTGGAGGCCCGCCCTTAGCGTGGCCGTCGCCAGAAATTGCAGCTCATCGCATTTGATTGAAGATCACCGCCAAAAATCCGGACGCATCGGGGACATTTTCAAGGCGCCTGGGTTCACGCAGAGGTCGCTGCCGAGTTGTGTGCCAAGAGTCCCATACGTTGCGGCTCAGAAAGGACCCGACGCACGGCTACGAACATGCCCATAGTGATGGCCGCTATAATCACATATGCCCACCATGGCGCGTTCACAAAGCTGGTAAGCCACGTCGCACCGAACGCGCTTACGACAAAAACGAGAGCCTCGATAAAATGACTGAGCCTGTACACATTCAGTCGTCTCATCCTCATACCACCCATCCAAAGACTGAGCTTGTTGCGCTACTGCGACAGAGCCTAACATATTGGAGAGCGCTCACTATTTCTATGCTAAACAGTCTCGCCTGAGTATATGTTTTGAGTCGCTAATTATGGAATTCTGCCAGTCTGCATTTCCCCTGATCTGATGTAGAGCAGCTTCTAAGTGGGAATTAGTCCCCCATCGACCGGATCGGGCGACACGAACATGCGCTGAAGGCTTGGCGGAACGGCTACTGGGACCATGATGCTACTCGAATGCAAGATCGTGTCAGAACGTCCCGGGAAGGCTGCAGGCAGGGGATGTCAGGTCAATCAGCCTATAGATATGATACCGCCCATTCGCTGAGACTTCACGATGGGCATAGGAGGTGGGAATTCGTGCCTTGAGATGGACGCGGCTGTCGGAGCAGGCGAGCACGGCAGCAGCGATGGCCTGAACCTTCGGGCCGCTGACAAAAACGTTCACCACCGCACGCGAGCCGAACCCGTCGAGATACGTCTCGAAAGCATCGAGGTGGGCCATCAGCCCGAAAGCCTGGATGTCGCGAACTTCGCCATCTTCGAGCCGGTGGGTTTCACGTACCTTGGCCACCTGTTGATCGAGCAAAGCATCGATATGCGCATTCTTCTCGCTTCTTGGGACGAGGAGCGAGATCCGTTCCGGACTGACGATATCGATCAATCCGTAGAATACGTCGGCATCTCCTCCGATCCCCACGAGCAGGACTTTCTCTTCGCCCATTCCTCCGCTGCCTTGAAGATGAGGGACGGTGACGTATCGGTCCAAGCCGCTGGAAAAATCCTCTTTGCCGATCGCGTTCCCGTAGATACCTTCGGCGTACCCGAATTCGAGAGACTGAATCGACATTTTCTTGAATGCCACCGCAATCAGCCATTGGATGTAGATTCGCGGCATCGTCGAGCACTCGACGAAAACCTTCCGCAGGCTTCCTTCGTATGAGCCACATGAAGCGGCCATCTGAGTGAGCAGGTGATCGAGGAGATTGATGTTCTTCTGATACTCGATGGAAGGCTCGAGGGTGATCGCAGTCACTTCGACGCCCCATCGGGTACCCATAGCGATGAGCTTTCGCCGGTTTTCTTCGACGGCTGGGACGTTCGCTTCCTTCAGAGCAAAGTCCAGAACCACGATTTTGCCGACCTTCAGGTCAAGATGGTTTTCGAACGCGGCGAAACGCGTTTCCCATCCAAGCGCGACGATCGCGATATCTGCCTCCATCGTTTCGCAGGTACCTGCATCTCTCGCCTTCTCAGTGACGGCCAGATGGCCGAAGACTCGATACTCGACAGTTGAAGCGGTCATTCGAGATCGCTCTCGAAAAGCGAGTGCTGGAATTCGGTCTTGAGTGCGGGCCGCGCGACGAGCTCCTTAAACACCGAGTCGGCCCAGTCTTCTGGGAGCCGATGCCTGGTAAAAAGCAGGTCGACCATCTGCGCCGCAGGGATTGTGTTGATTTCGTACGGGCCGCGATAGGAGAACCCGAAGTAAGGTGCAAATCGCCGATGCAATCTGATCAGCATCTCCTTCGATGCGGGGTCGGCGCGGTCCACCTCAAAGTTGCCGGCGGCGGAGACCTCCCGGATAAACCCATCCCTTTCCGCCCGACGCAGGACCTCGTCCAGTTTTCCGCTGGGTTGCTCCAGTCGGTTCACCAGCGAGCGCATTTCCTTTAGATCAACCCTGAAAATGCCTCTCTCTGTCGTTCCTAGAGCATTTTCTTCGGCAAACTCTGTCTGGAGGCGAGCGGTCAGGTAACCCAACGCCCGCACCATGCGCACGCTCTCTTCTTCGTACGGATGTGAAAGCGCCTGAAGTCCATCAAGCTTCCGTTGAGAGGCGGCGTTCACAGCCTGTCTCTGCTGTTCGAGATGAATCTGTAAATCCGAGTTGATGAATTCCACCAGTTTTCGTGGATCACTGGAACTCGGAACACTGCGGCGGAAGATCTCTCCCATTATATCAAGGAAATCGCGTATACAGACGTCGCTCAATGATGTGATGATCTGGTGCCCTACGTACGGGTAGTCATGCAGACGCAGCATCTGGCACGCTTTCAGAAAAGCCCATCCCTGTTTCCGGGCGATCGACCTCTTCAGATTTGAAGCATCCGCCTTGCTCATGGGCCGGCGCTTGATTTCCGGGTTCATGAGCGCGAGCGCCAGCCCTTCGGCATAAGGGCGCGCTTTTCGATCAAGAAGGAATTGCTGCTGATCCGCCGTCCTCAAATTCACGGAGAGGAATTCACGTGCTGCATCAGCGAGTGCCACAAGCTCTTCTCTGCCCTCGGAATGACCCGATATGATAACCCGCTCGATGATGTCATTGACGGAAAGCCGCCCCAGCCGGTTTTTGAGCGAAAACGCGCTGAGCGCATCGTTGCGCTTGAGATCACTCCGCAGATGGTCAGGAAGCGCATAGTAGAGCCGAAGCGACGACACGTTCTCGCACAGCGTGGCGAACTCCCTCGGATCGACTGAATCAAGATTCTCGACGTCCCGGTCAGCATTCGAGAGCGACTGGCCGGGTATGATCGTCCGGATCGTGTCGTAAAGGCCGCCGATGTAGGCGAGGACCCATTTCACATTGCCGCGCGTCTTCCTCACCAAGGTGTTCAGGAACTGCTGTTGGAGCGGTGTCAGTGCCTCACAGTCGTCAATCAGGATCTTGAAGAAGGGCGCCCTGTCACCGGCGAAAGATGGGCCATTTAAAAGTGGGGTGATCGCGGTCGCGACCTTGTTAATGATCGCGCCAGGGTCTGTCGCTCTGAAGCCGGTCGCTCCCTCATCGGCGGCAAAGAAGAACGCGTTGAAGCATTCGTCGACGTACCGGGTTATCCCACCCCGCAGCTCATCTATGCTGAAGAAGTCGAGACGGGCAGGTTGGGGTATGAAGTGCAGCACTTCGCGATGCAGTGCCAAGGCGACGTCCCTATCTTCAGAGGCCCGGTATTTCAAGTGGCTGTCGCGTCTGAGCTGGCTGATGCTCTCGAGCAGGCGTTCGACTATCTTCAGCTCCAGATAGTGAGAGAAGATTACGAATTGCCGCGGGATCACGGCGGCCGTGTCGAAGCGTATCCGCTCCGGAATGAGGTTCAGAACCGCGTTGTCGATTAGGGGCGAAAATGTCTCATTGAGCTGGAAGAAGACGCCATACCAGCCGAGCTTGCCGACTTGGTCCGCGAGACTTTTGTCTTCGAGGATATGAACTGTGGAAAGCGAGCGAAGAATACTGGTCTTGCCGCTGCCTCTCGTCCCTGCGACGAAGACCGGCTTGGCGGCGGCAGAAATCAAGGCCGACTTCTGACTGAACCACAGTATCGGGCGACTTTCGTACTCGATCCTGTTGGGGCCGAACGGATTCTCCATCTCTATTCGTCCCTTACCTTAATGCGCCAAGCCGAGTTTGCCTTCGTGAGGCCGTCTATCTCGACGAAGCGCGCCGCTTGGAGCATCAGAAGAGAGTCTTCCAAATCTAGCCCGAGCTCGGCGGAGGCGGCAATCTCAGTGATCTCGTCCCAGAAGAGTAACCCATTCCCGCGCCTGGTGGCATGGTCGCGCAGTCGGCGCATCAGGTCAAACGTGTCGTTGTTCAGAAAGGCCTTGCCGTTGGACATAGTCGAGATGAAGCAATGTTCGCCTTCCATGACCGTCCCGTCGGCGACATTGGTGCGGTAGGGTATAAGTCGGATGCCGACGAGCTCTCCCTGATCGGTCGTGAAGAAGACGAGCTCATTGAAACCTGACTGTATCTCTGGTGCTGAGATGCAGATCAATTTGCCGTCCGGAAACCTTGGATCGTTGACGATCTCGACCGGATCGGCATGTATGTGTCCATGCAGGTAGACGATAGGCTTGTTGCCCTGCAGCAGCTGAGTTCTGACAAATCCGCTGTTGAGCATCTCCGCGTATGGCGTAATGCGCGGAGTCTTTTGTGGCAGCAGATTGTGATGGCCGATCATGATGCCGTAACGCATGTCGGGCTGCTGGAGCAATTCCTGTAGGCCTGCAAGCATCTCACGCGAGATGTATGGCGTGTCCATCTGACCGTAATACTCGTCGTCGGACGCCTCCTTGTCTGGATCGCTGGGAGGTGTCGCGGGCGAATGTCCCGAGGTGTCCGGCGAGCCGAGATCTACAGGTTCTGTAGAAGGACCGAGTGCCTCGAGACGATCACGAAGGAACGCGGGAAGGTTCTGAAGCTCCCAACTGCCTATCGCTGTGTTGACGAGGATGAAGTTTGCGCCTGCGGATCCTGTCGGAAGTCTGAAGTGCACGGGTTGGTCCACGGGAACGGTCTGCCAACCCAAGCGGGCGGCTAAACTCGCCATTTCGCTGAATTTCTCAGTCGGTCCAAGTTCGCGCGCGTCATCACGGTTCACATCGTGATTTCCCGGTACGAATATCAACGGAAGCGCCTTTGAACTGCGCCCCTGTGCGCGGCAGAGCAACGTGAAATGCTGGAATGCCGAAGCAATGAAAGTCTTGTCGCCACGGCTCGTGAAATCCCCCATGAAGGCGATCGAATCCAAGGGCTTCGAAGTCGTCAGCCGCCGAAGCTTCGTCAAGACGGCACGCAGCGAAGACGCGCGTAGCTTCTGCGTTATTTTCGGAGCGAACTTGCTATCCTTGGCATCGATGTTGCTAGAGGAAGGATGCCAATCCGGATAGTGAATATCGCCTACTTGAAGGATTCGCACCCGTCGCATAACTCGCCCCCCCGCCGAGAGCCATAGACTAATCCGTTCGCTTTTGCCAAGCGCGAAACGATCATCCGACCGCATCGCCTGGAAAGCGCGTTTATCTTTTTGTTGGTAATGGAGAGGCACGACGCAATTGTGCCCCCGGTTGCTTGTCTGCCCACCAAATGGGCACTCAATCTGGGCGCATGGCTTATGATTTCTCGAGTTTGTCCCATAACGAGTTTGAGGATTTGGCCCGCGACCTCGTAGGTCGCGAGATCGACAAGCGTTTCGAGGCCTTTCCCGAGGGACCGGACGACGCGATGGATGGTCGACATGCCCTTGCCGGCGGCGACATTGTGCAGGCGAAGCACTACCAGCGGTCAGGCTTCTCGGCGCTGAAATCCAAGATGAAGAGCGAGCGCCCAGCCATTGATGGCTTGGCGCCCTCGCGATACTTCCTCGTCACGTCGGCTTCGCCCGCGGCAGGCGGACACCGGCATGCGCAGCAGGATGAAGCCAGTGAGGGCCAGTAATACACGACAATAGTCATTAGGCTAGAGTACAGTCGCCTTGGGAGGCTGTTCGAATTCAATCCGGCGCTTTTCGGCATCCTTTTTTCGTTTGGTGGTGTCGATACGATATTGGTCAATTCCATCAAGATCGCTCTTCATATCGTTTGGTGTTGGAACTGGAATGGCCTTGGCGGACGCCATGTCATGTCCAGAACGCTCCGAAACTCGCTTCATGGCCCAATAGATTCGCTTGTGGTCTTCGTCCTCGACCACCACACCCTTCAGGCTCTGTGTCTTGACATCGCTGTTAAATCGCTCGACGACTTTACCGAGCAGGATTTCTTCAACGAGCCTCTCCCAGGTTTCCCGAAGATCGCTGTAGAAATCCTTCGCTGACCTTCGCCAAGCATCGGTGGTGAAATCAGTGGCGCCGTCGAAGCTCTTCAGGCGCGTCTTGAGAGTCTCGATGCGCTTCGTGACAGACTGTGCGATCCACGGCTCGTCAGTTTCGCTAATCAAGCCAAAACCGGCAGATTCGGACTTGTTGATGTAGTTTCGAACAAGGGGAATCGGCGGATTGGCCTGCGCAGCTGCGTCAACCACCTCGTTGAAGAACAGAAGATTATGGGTGAAAATAATAATCTGACGTCCTGTGGCCGCTTCTTTTACGAGCCTTGCCGCGACCCGCCTGATCCGAACATGGTCGAGAGATGACACGGGGTCGTCGATGATCATGCCTTGACGCGATGTGTCTCCTCCGACCTCGGCTAAGAAACAGGCCAGGGCAAGCGCGCGCTGCTCTCCTTCGCTTAAGACCTTGCTGTTTGAGATCGCTTTTGCCGCGTTGAGCCCGACCTCGAAATAGCTCTGCCCATCTTGACTACGATCATTAACTGCGAACGGGATGTGCGTTAACGCCAGAGTCTCAATCTCGGCGACGACGCGCTTTTCGAGATCCTGCATGACGAGGCTTCGTCGAAGCGACGTCATCTGCCGTGACACCGAGCCTGTTTCGACAGCATCGCAGCATGAGAGAAGCTTGCGCCGCTCTTCGAGATTCGCCAAGCGCGCGAGAACGATGGTGAGATCGTCGCCCAGTTTTTTCCGATCCTTGAGTGTATCGCGACGAGCTCGATCGGTAGCGCGGTTCCCGTCGTCGGCCGCTGCCTTGTCGTCCGTCAGCGCTTCGGCCTCTAGCGCCTCCGCCTCCGTTCGGAGTTTCGATGCAACTGGCGCCGCAAGTTGCGGGAACGCAGCGTACTCGGACAGCGCAGCCGCAACGACAATTGCATCACGCCTTTTACCTGCCTCGACATAATATGCCGAGATCAGGGCCACCATCGCCTTGCGTGCGGCGGACAGATCGCCAAACTCTCCGAGAGCCGCCTCAACCGCCTCCCCGGTCGCAATGGTGAGTCCTTTGATTTGGCGCAGGGCCTCTTCATGGGCAATAGATGCGACTTGCGCCGCCTTATTTGCGGCGCCCGTTACGAAGTCATTGAAGGATTGGATCCGCCCCGCGGCGTCCGCCGTCATCGGCTCCTGGCAGAGCATGCAACGATCGCCTTCCTGATCTGGCAAGTGCTGATGATCGATGCCAGTGACGCTCGCTAAATAGGCTCGTGCATGGTCGAACATATACCGCCAGGGAGAAAGCCCAACGCCGCTCAACGGCATAGTCGCGAACGCTCCTGAGGCGGCAAGTTGTGCAGCCTGCGCTGTAGAATCGGCTGTTGCATATAGATTGCGATAAATCTCGAGGGCCGCCGCTGAGAGAGCCGCGTCGATCTGTTCAGATGCAGTCAGCAGTTTTTCCAAGGCCGCCTTGGCACGCCGACGCTTTGTCGCCATCGTTGAAGGGTCGCTTGCCAGAGCCTGTTCGAGGCCAGCGAGATCAGCCATGTCCTGCTCTGAGAGGGCAGCGAGGTTTTTGATTTCGGCTGCGGAAGGCATCACGTCCTTTGACTTGATTTCGAGACGAGCCAGCAGCTTTACGACCGCGCCGGCAGCTGTGTACCCACTCGGCAATGGTGTCTTTAGGTTCTTTTCGATCGCTTTGATTTCTTCCCGGAAGTCGGCTTCGAGCTCGGTGCGGTGACGTCCATGGCTTTCGAGAAGCGCGATGGCTGCGGGCAGAAAACCGATACGGTTTTGCTTATCGACGTAGAGGCGAGCGTTCGCGGAGTCGAAAACGGAGATCCGTGCAATTGACGCGGGGGGCAGCGTTCCGTCCTTCCAGGTTATGGGGGTCGGTTCCGTAGCACCCTCTTCGAGAAACCGGACAAGCACTTCGGCTGGCGGTTTGGTGCCGATCTCGAACACGTTGCCAAGAAGATCATCCGCCGTCAGACTACGGCAAAGCTTCTTCGCGATCCGGCAATAGCCGCTCTTTCCGCTTCCATTGTCGCCGTAGATAATGGTGATGCCATCGGTGGCGAAACGCAGTTGCTGCTCTTCGGCGAGGCGGTTCAAATGCTTGACGGGGCCGAGTGAGCAAAGCACCGCGCGCGGCTCGTTCGAACTGTTGGCCCTCAAATGCTCCGCCGAGAGCGGAGAGCATTCGGGCAGATCAGCGGTAAATCCACCGACGTGGCGGACCCGAGCTGTTACACCGGCCTTATCCTCCTGCTCGAGGTTGAAGCCCGGCCGCGCGGCGTGTCTTCTTAAGGCATCCCTAATCCAGTCGGGCTGCTTATCCGCCCATTCCAAAAGTCCAACCTCGGCCATTCCTGCCCCCCGAATCTTACCATCATTATACTTATTGATTAGTCCAGATTCGATGAATTCGCTTGTCTGGACAAATTTTCCTCGCGATCGCACATAGAGTGCTGGAGATGTACCCAATAAATGACCTCCCCCCGCGCCGCTAGGTCAGCAAACAAATGCTTCAGCGATCAAACGTCTCCACAACGACATCAGCAATCAAAGGCATTGGACCGCGCGCACGAATTTAGGTAGCCGGCAACGCGTACGAGGAGATAGAGCTGGAAGTGCGTGCCTTTCGATAGTCTATGGGCGGAATTCGACCGCCTCACCGATAGGCCGATCGAGGTTCGCCGTCACTGTCGGGCTGGGTCCGAGTCCGCGATAGGCGCCACGACAGCGCTCGCGATAGGCGCGCAACGCTTGGTCCATGGCGCCCGGACCGCCACACATTTGCGGATGACGTCCTGCCCGTCTTGGGTTTCAGCAGCGTGCGCCGGCGCTCCGATTTCCGCGACTTTTGGATCCCCTCCAATCGTGACGACCGATTATCGCCTGTCTCCATTTCGACCGTTATCTGGGCGGTAACACTTTTAGAAATCTATGCTGCTGGACATAAGCGGCGACCATACCGAGAATTTACTTTCAAATTCTGGCGGCAAAGTTCTATCGTAAATGAAAATAGGGGATGGGGTATGGAAACGAGTTCGGAGACTGGCGATGCTGCCGGTATATCAGCCGCGCCCGTAATAGAAGTCGTGGCGGACATCGCCGCCAGCTTTACATATGCGTCCTTCCAAAATGCTATTCCGGTGATCCGGTCTATCGCGCTCAACAACCCGACCCAGCAGGGTTTCGAAAAATGCACTCTCGAGCTGACATCGAACCCCCCTTTTTTGCGCGCCAAAAGCTGGACAATTGATCGGATCGTTGCTGGCGACCGGCTTCCCTTAAGCGATCGAAAAATCGATCTCGACGCCGGCTATCTGGCCGGTCTCAACGAGGCTGAGCGCGGGGAGATAACGTTGCGCCTAACCTCAGGAGGCGCAGTGCTGGCCGAGCAGCGCGTTGCGGTGCGCCTGCTTGCCCGCGACGAATGGGGTGGCGTCGTCGATATGGCGCAATTGCTCGCCGCATTCGTCATGCCGAACGACCCGGCGATCGCAGGACTGCTGCGTTCCGCAGCGGAGCTGCTCGCAGCGCATGGTCATCCTTCCAGCCTCGATGGCTATCAAAGCGGCAATCCGCAACGCGCATTCATGCTGGCGGCCGCAATTTATTCGGCCATTGCTGGCCTATCGCTGCATTATGCAGAGCCACCTGCGAGCTTCGAAAGCCGCGGCCAAAAAATTCGACGTCCCTCAATTATTACGGCAGAAAAGCTGGCAACCTGTCTCGATACCAGTCTGTTATTCGCGTCCGCCCTGGAGGCGACGGGCTTGCATCCCGTCGTTTTGATGTTTCAGGGACACGCGGCCGTCGGCGTCTGGATGACACAAAGGACGCTCGCCAACGCCATTGAACCCGATGCCATGGAGGTCCGCAAGGCGCTGGCATCGCGCGAACTCATCGTGTTTGAGACGACAGGCGTGACGCATCGGCCGGCGATGACGTTGGAGGCTGCCCAACACGCAATCGAACAGCGGCTCGACGAAACGCAGGTAGCCACCTTTGTCGCAGCCATCGATATACGCCGCTCGCGCAGCGGCGGCATCACACCGCTTGCTTCGCACGAACCGACGCGCCGCAGCGTGGATGCAGAGGCGGCAACCGAAATCGCGTTGCCGTTGCCAGCCGCACCGGCCGTGGTAGCCCTGCCGGTCGAGATCGTCGAGGTAAAGCCGACGACAGCGGCCGGACGGATCGACCGCTGGCAGAAAAAGCTCCTCGATTTGACACTGCGGAACCGCCTGCTCAATTTTCCGGACTCCAAGAAGACAATTCCGTTTCTTTGTACTGACGTCGGCTACCTCGAGGACCGTCTGATGGCAGGCGCTTCGATCCGGCTGATTTCGCTCCCCGAACAGAATCCACTGGGCGAGCGGGATGCTGTCCTCTATCGCGAGGTGCACGGACGTGACCTCCAGCGTGGCTTTGCCGCGGAAGCGCTTCTGCGCGACGAGCTCCCGTCGACGCTCGATGGGCGTCAATTGGAATCCCGGCTGATCGATCTTTACCGGCAAGTGCGCAACGATTTTGCCGAGGGCGGCGCGAATACGCTCTTCCTGGCGGTCGGCTTCCTGCGCTGGAAGAAGAAGGCCGAGGACGAGCGCAGCTATCGCGCGCCATTGCTGCTCGTACCGGTCAAAATCGAGCGCCGCAGCGCAACATCGCATTTTACCTTGCGCTTCCATGAAGATGAACCGCGATTCAACGCAACCTTGTTGCAGTTTCTCGAACGCGACTTCGAGCTCAAACTGCCACAGTTTTCCGGTGAGCTGCCCGAGGACGAAAGCGGCGTTGATGTGCCGAGGCTGCTCGGTCTTATGCGCCAGGCAGTGCGCGACGTCCCCGGCATGGAGGTGGTGGACGAGACGGCGCTGTCGACCTTTTCCTTCGCCAAGTTTCTCATGTGGAAGGATCTGGTCGAGCGTACCGATGCGCTGCGCGAAAACCGTGTCGTGCGCCATCTGATCGACACGCCGGAGATAGCTTTCGAGGGCAATGGCGCATCATTCCGCGACGAGCGCGAACTCGACCGGCACTATGCCCCGTCCGACATGGTTTTGCTGCTGCCGGCCGACTCCTCACAGACCGCCGCAAGTCTTGCCGCCGCTGAGGGTCGCGATTTTGTCATCATCGGTCCTCCCGGCACTGGCAAGAGCCAGACCATTGCCAACATGATTGCCAACTGTCTTTCAGTTGGCAAAACCGTGCTGTTTGTGGCCGAGAAGACGGCGGCGCTCGATGTGGTGTATCGCCGCCTGCGCGAACATGGCCTGGGCGCGCATTGTCTCGAACTCCATTCCAGCAAGGCGGACCGACGCAACTTTCTCACCCAGCTCAGGATCAGCTGGGAAAGCGGCGTGCGCGTGGACGCAGCGGAGTGGATTGCGATCAACGAGCGGCTTCGCGTCCGTCGCGACGAACTGAATGCCTATGTCGAAGCGCTGCATCGGCACCATGTCAATGGTCTGACGCCTTATCTGGCGCTCGGCATCGCTCTCAAGAACAAGCGGCAGCACGCTCCGAGATTGTCCTGGCCATCGCGCGATTCCCATGACGAGGCAAACCGGCTGGCGCTGGAGCATATTGCCGCCGAAACAGGTCTCGCATTTCAGTCGGTGGAGATGCGGTCGGTCTTGCGTCTTATAGATGTCACCGAGTGGACGTCAGGCTGGCAGGACAATTTGCTCGAAGGGGCAAAGACCCTCAAGAATGCGTCCGAGGTTCTAGCGACCGCACTCGACGCCTTCCTGGTGAGCATCGGCCTGCGCGCCAAAGGCGACGCGTCAAAAGCGGAGCTCGAAGCGCTGCGAAAACTAGCAGCGGCACTCCAGGACAGTGCCGGCTATGACGTCAGCATTGTCTTTGATCGAGATTTCGCCCAGTTGCGGGGAGCCCTCGCCACTCTCAATGAGGCAATCGGAGACTATCGCAAGTCTCGCAAGGACCTGTCGGCCCGCTATGACGAGGCTGCCGTTGCGCGCATACGGGTGGAGGACATAGAGCAGCAATGGCAGCAGGCCGCTTCTGCATTCTGGCCAAACAGTCAGTTGGGCAAACGCAAAGTCCAGAAGCTGCTTCAAGGCTATGTCACAGAGGGGGTAGCCGATCCTCAGCACGACTTGCTGCTGTTGCGCCTGATGCAGGACCGCCGGGCCACTGTCGAAGCCAACATCCTATCTGGGAAGCCGATCGGATTTGCCGCACTTGATACCGACACCCACCGTATCGATCAGATACTCTCGATGGCCGAAAGGCTTCGACAGACGCTACGCCTGCCCGGCCTCGGCACGGAGGATTTCAAAGCGCTCCTGCAAGCAACCGCCCCGAGCCTGCGAAGCGGTGCAGCAGATAGCACGATGCGCTATGGGGCAGCCCGCTTCCTTGCGGCTTCTGCAGCATTCGAGGCTGCCAAGACCCAATTTGCGATCCCTGCTGGAAAGACGCCTTCTTGGGCAGAACATGATAACCCGCTGACCGAATTGACGACTGCGATGGGAGACTTGCTCGACGCCCGTCATCTTCTCCGGGACTGGACTTCGTGGTGCGGCATTCGTCGCAGGGCTGTCAGTCACAATCTGGGAGCGTTGGTCGACGATATCGAGGCGGGTCTAGTGCGACCAGCTGAAGCTCAATCCGCGTTCCGCCTGGCCTATGTACGCTGGTGGCTGCCGGCCACGCTGGATGCCGATCCGGTGCTGCGGAATTTCCGTCGCTTCCAGCACGAGCACGCCATCGAAGATTTCCGGGAAATCGACGATCTTGTCCGCGCTCAAGCAAGCCTTCGCGTCATCAGTGCCATCGCTCATGGTTTGCCGGCTGTGCAAGGCGTCCCGCGCAATTCCGAGTTGGGCCTGTTGCGCCATCAGATGGAATTGCAGCGGCCCAGCCGGTCAATCCGCGAGATGATTGGCGCGATGCCGACGAGCTTTGCCAAGCTCGCGCCGTGCATGCTGATGTCCCCTCTTTCAATCGCTCAATATCTACCGCCCGACCAAGCCCTGTTCGACGTGGTGATTTTCGACGAAGCATCGCAGATCACCACCTGGGACGCCGTCGGTGCCATCGCGCGAGCCCATCAAACCATAATCGTAGGCGATCCCAAGCAGTTGCCGCCCACCAATTTCTTTGGCCGCAACGAGGAGGACGAGGAAGTCGTCGAACACGAAAAGGATCTTGAGAGCATTCTCGACGAAGCCAAAGCGGCCGGCATCCCGGTACGTGACCTGCGCTGGCATTATCGTAGCCGCAATGAGTCGCTGATCGCCTTTTCCAACCATCACTACTATCAGAACCGGCTCATCACATTCCCTTCGCCAACGGTGGAAGATCGGGCAGTTCAGCTGCGAAAAATCACGACCGGCATCTATGACCGTGGCAAAAGCCGCACCAATCGAATCGAAGCCCAAGCGGTAACCGACGAGGCGGTCAGCAGGATGCGGCGTTGGCTGGCCCTACCGGAAAAGGACCGACCCACGCTCGGAGTCATCACTTTCAACGCGCAACAGCAGTCGCTCATCCTCGACCTTTTCGACAAGGCACGCCAGACAGAGCCGGAGCTTGAATGGTTCTTTGCCGACGAGCGTATTGAGCCCGCCATCGTCAAGAATCTGGAAAATGTCCAAGGGGACGAGCGTGACATAATCCTGTTTTCGATCACCTTTTCGCAAGATAATGCCGGCAAGCGCAGCATGGATTTCGGCGCGCTGAATCGGGACGGCGGCGAACGCCGGCTGAATGTCGCGGTGACGCGTGCGCGGCAGGAACTGATCGTATTTTCAGGTTTTGCCGCCGACCAGATCGACCCCAACCGAACCAAAGCGATCGGCGTACAGCATCTCAAAGCCTTTCTCGATTTTGCCGAACGCGGCGCTGTGGCATTGCCAGCGCAGGAACGCGGATCGGTCGGAGCCCTGGAATCCCCTTTCGAGGAGGCCGTCGCTGCCGAGCTTGAGAAGCGCGGATGGACCATCGTTCCTCAAGTCGGCATTTCGGGCTTTCGAGTGGATATAGGGATCCGGCATCCCGATCTCGCCGGCGCCTATCTGGCTGGGGTCGAATGCGACGGCGCGACCTATCACAGTTCTGCCACGGCGCGAGATCGAGACAAGGTCCGCGAGCAGGTCCTGCGCGGCCTCGGGTGGAACATTGTCCGGGTATGGTCAACCGATTGGTGGTTTGATCTCGAAGGTTGCACCGAGAGGCTTCATGCCAGCCTGGCCGCGCTGCTCGAGGAAAGCCGTCGCAAACAGGCTGAACAACAGGAAAGTGAAGCCGCGATCCATTGGGACATGGGACATAAGGTCGACCCCATGGACCCATTGCCAGCCGAAGACCTAGCATCGGCCGGCGAACCGGAACATCCGTCGATAAAATCAGAGCCAGAACTTGTCGCCGCTCCCCTCGCGACGGGAGAGCGCCCATCGGCATCTGCAGGAATTTTGCCTGCGGCCGCGCATTCGACGCATGATACCGTACCGACGGGCGGCCGTTATCGCCTGACTGATCTAACCGGATTTTCCACCAGCCCGGATCAGTTTTATGACTTCGTCTACCGAGGCACGCTGCGGTCCATGGTCGACGCGGTGATCGAGCAGGAAGGACCTCTGCGAGATGACGTCCTTGCGCAGCGCATCGCACGGGCGCATGGCTGGCTCAGAACGGGCAACAAGATTCGGGAGCGGATCGACCTGCATCTGCGCGAGTTCGATAGAACTGAAGAATCCAGCGGCAGCTTCCTATGGAAGAGAGGGACGGTGGTCGACCTGCTTGATTATCGCATGCCGTTCGATGCCGATGCCCGCCGGTCCATTGCCGACATTCCAATCGCCGAGCTGGCCGCTGTCGTCGTTGCGAACGAGGACATTCTGGAACAGTCCGACCCCGCTCTCGACCTTGCACGTCTGCTCGGTGTCGAGCGACTTGCGGCGATTTCACGCTCCCGGCTGGATGAAGCCATCGATCGCGCCCAGCGCAACCTGGCATCGACATAGTCTCGGAGACTCCATGTTTCGATTCATCCACAGCTCCGATCTTCATATCGGCAAGCGGTTCGGCAACATGCCAGAGGATCTGCGCGGGCGGCTCCGTGAAGCGCGCCATGGCGCGATCAGCCGGCTGGCAGAGCAGGCACGCGTCCATGGTGCATCCACCATACTTCTGGCCGGCGATACGTTCGATACCGAAACGCCCACTCCAGCGATGTTGCGGCAGGCCATGGCCGAGATGAGCCAGAGCGCGCCTCTGCGCTGGATATTGCTGCCTGGCAACCATGATTCCCTGTTGGCTGATCAATTGTGGAGTGCAGCGGACAGCGTTGTGCCGGACAATGTCCTGCTGGCGACGCGGCCCGAAACCCTGACCATTGGCGCGGACGTGGCGCTGCTGCCTGCACCTTGCACCACCCGCAGACCCGGTCGCGACCTTACCGAGTGGATGAACAGCGCCGCGACGCCGCAAGGCGCCATCCGGCTCGGCCTTGCTCATGGCGCTATTCAGAACTTTTCCGAAGATTCAGCAGCGTCCGATGTCATTGCACCAGATCGCGCGACTAAGGCCGGCCTCGATTATCTGGCACTTGGCGACTGGCACGGACCCGTCACCATCAATGAGCGCAGCCGTTATAGCGGTGCGCCCGAACCTGACCGTTTCAAGCATGATACACCCGGTCAGGCCCTTGTCGTTTCCATTGCCGGGCCTGGCGCCGTGCCCGAGATCGTGGCCGTTGAAACAGCTAGCTTTTCCTGGAAAACCGCTCCCCTGCATCTGCTGTCTGGCGACGACAGCGCCGCGGCATTTGAAGCGTTGCTTCCACCGGCTCATCTGCGGCGTCAGACTTTGCTGCGAATTGCCGCGTCTGGCCGGGTGCGGTTAAGTGGGCGAACGATCCTTCAAGCGGCGATCGCGGTAGCCGCGCCCGACTTCGCCTATCTGGAACTGGACGGGGACGGGCTCGCGACCGACTGCGAAAGTGGCGATTTGGATCGGATCGACCGCTCTGGTGCCCTTCGCGAGGCAGCGCAGGCACTGTTGGATGAAAGCAGCGACGAAACCCGGTCGGCTGTCGAACGCGACATATCGCGAGAAGCACTGGTTCGGTTGTTCAGCTATTGCGAGGCGATGGGATCATGAAACTTACGGCCCTTCGGCTCCACAACGTCAAACGGTTCGCCGGGCAAGGCGTCGCCATCGAAAACATCGGCGACGGCGTCAACGTGCTTTGCGCGGTCAATGAGTTCGGCAAATCAACCTTCTTCGAAGCGCTGCACGCACTCTTTTTCCAGCCTCACACGGGCACACCCGAAGGCGTGCGACTGTTGCGGCCTTACAGTGGGGGCAATCCGGTGGTGGAGGCCGACATCACCACTTCAGAAGGACGCTATCGACTTGCCAAGCAGTTTTATGGCGGCAGGCTGGCCAGCGTTATTGACCTCGACGGCGGGCGACTGTTGGCTCAAGCCGATGAGGCCGAAGCCTTTATCGGCAAACTAATCCATGGCGGAAGCGCAGGACCGGCAGGATTGCTCTGGGTTCGCCAAGGGGTCACCGGCATCGAAAGGCGCAGCAAAAGCGAGGAGGACGGCGAAAAACGCGTGCGCGAAAGCCTACTGTCCTCGGTTCAGGGGGAAGTTGAAGCCCTGACCGGCGGGCGACGCATGGCCGAAATCGCCGCGGCATGTGAAGAAGAACTCTATAGCCTGGTTACGTCAACGCTGCGTCCCAAGAGCGGCGGTCTCTATGCGGCAGCGCTCGACGAGCGTGACAAGCTGGTGAAAGACGAGCAGCGTCTCAGCGCCGAAGTCACCGGTCTGCGCGATTCGCTCGACAAGCGGCGCATGGCGTTGGCGCGTCTGTCTGAGCTTGAAAACCCCGAAGAAGGCGCCACTCGGCGGGAAGCCATCTCGGCCGCGGAAGCCGCAGTCGAGGCCGCCAAATCGCACAGCGAAGCCTTGAAAGCCGCCGAGGCGGAAGCTGCCCTTGCCGCAATTCACCACGACGCGGCGCAGCAGGCCCTCGATAGTTTTCGGACCGCGCTCAAACGAGCCACGGATTTGCGCCAGCAGTCGACGATTGCGCAGCTTCGCCGCAGTGAGGTTCTCGATCGGCGCGCTTCTGCCATTGCCGAAAACGAACAAGCGATGGGCGAAGTTCAAGCAGCCGAACTGGAAGAGCGCGAAGCACGCGAATTGCTCGCGCGGCTGGATGCGACTCTTTTGGCGCGTGACGCTGCCGAACAACTGGCCGGCTCGGACAACCGGTTGAAACAAGCCGAAGTCGCCAGAACCCAGATCGAAGATGGAGAGGCAGCACTGGCGATGCTGGCGGTGCCGGAACAAGCTGTCGAGCAACTCCAGGCGCTCGAAATCGAGATCGCCAGCCTTCGTGCAGCTCACCTGGCAACCCTGCCGACGCTATGCATGGAATACCGGGACGGCGCCGCCGATTTGGTGACCATCGATGCCAAGCCCTTGCCCCATGCAGAAGACCAAAGCTTTGCTGGCACCGTACGCCTGGATATTGCCGGCATCGGAGCCTTGACCCTGCGATCGAATCGGCCGCAGCAGGCCGACCGGACCATCGAAGACGCCGAAGCGAAGCACCGCAGCCTGCTTGCGTCCCTCGGTGTCGATAGCCTCAGGACGGCACGCCAGCGCCTAGTGGAAGCGCGCGACAAAGCTACCGAACTGGGCTTGGCGCGTCAGCGACTTGCCGATCTCGCGCCCAAGGGGATACAGCAATTACACGAGGAGCTTGCTCGTCTGAGTGCCCTCGGGGCCGGGGACCTCGAACTCAAAGTCGATCCAGAACAGATCCGGCAACATCATGCCGCAGCCGAGCAGCGTGTGGCGACAACACGCAACAGCGTGCGCGAGGCCTTGCCTTTGCGCAGCCATGCCGACGAGGCTGTCATGGCTGCGGAGACGGCTTATGTCACCATCCAGGCGGAACTGACCAGCCTCGAGGTCATATTGGGACCCGATGCAGCGCGCGAGGAAAAGGGGCGCTTGCTGCTCACCGAGGCCACCGCACGACAAAAGCTGCGCGAAGCGGCCGAAATGCGCGCTGCTCCCCTGCGCGACGGCGCTCGCGATCTCACCAGCGCTGAAGCCGTTCTGCGCCGCGCCCGTTCGGTTCAGGATGCCGCCACACAGGAAGCAAGTCAGTTGCGTGTAACCCTGGCCGATCTCAATGGCCATATTCGCACTCGGTCCGACGACGCGGTGGAAGAAGCTTTGCGCGAGGCCACAGAAAAATTGGAAATCGCTGGAGAGCGAGCGAGACGCTTCGAATTCGAAAAAGCCGTCCTCGACCGGCTGCGCACGACGCTGGTCGCTGCGCGCTCGACGGCACGCGATCTTTATCTGAAGCCGGTCATGTCCGAGCTGCGACCGCTGCTTGGATTGCTATTCGATGACATCTCCATAGTGTTCGACGAGAACACACTGTTGCCACAGACCGTTCGCCGCAATGGTCAGGATGAGGATGTCGATAGGTTGAGTGGCGGCATGCGAGAACAGCTTTCGGTTCTGACACGTCTGGCCTTCGCCCGTTTGCTTGCCCGCGACGGCCGACCCACACCGGTTATCCTGGATGACGCTTTGGTTTATTCCGATGACGACCGCATCGAGCGCATGTTCGACGCTTTGCATCGTCAATCACACGATCAGCAGATTCTCGTTTTCTCCTGCCGCCAACGCGCGTTTGCAAAACTCGGCGGTAACATTTTGCAGATGAGCGACTGGCAACCGGGTCGGTCATAAGCGGAGATCGCGCAGCCTCAGCTAGGGCGACGGCAGATCGTATCGTGTTACGATTGCAATGCCGTTTTCGATCTCGATTTCGATAACTTCATTAATCAGGAATTCCTCTGGGCCAAGATCCTCGAGGAGAGCATCGAAGAGCTCTCTCTGTTTTTCAGGCCCGACCTGAGGGACGACGATAATCAGGCCGGCGTGAACCGGTTCTTTGGCATAGAGCTTCCTGAAGTCCTTAGCATTGTTGGTGACGAAGGTGAAATCCTCATCGATAATGAGCGGCATGAGGTCCCAGTCGGTTTCGCCGCTTAGCCCAAGCCAGTTGACGTGGTTTGCTTCATGTCCGCGTTCTTGGGCTACCGCAACCAGAGACGTGTGCAGGCACTCATCGATCAGAAACCTCACGAGGTCACACGCGTCTCGACCTGGCCGACGGACCTGGGTCGCCCTTCAAAACCACGCGCTTCGACGACTTTATTTTCACGCCCTGCTCGACCAGCTTCTTAGGCCGCCCACGAACCGGGTGCGCGGCGACCCACATTCTGGCGAGCTCAATCACGCGCGGCGTTAGCTTCGGATATCCCTCCAGAACCTCCGCTTCATCTGCGCCCTGCGCTAGCATCGTCGTGATCATACGAACAGGGATGCGGGTTCCTTTGAAGACAGGCTCTCCGCCCATCACCCCTTTAACGCGGCCGATGGCGGCCTCCGCTTCATCAAGATCCACGATGCGCGCTTTGAGCTGTTTACGTGCCTCGGCGACGTCGACGATCAGCAGGTCGTCGGCCCTTACGGTCTTGGCCCTTGGGGCAGCTTTGATTTCCTCGAACAGGCGGTAGCGACGATCAGCGGGCAATGTCGCACCCACGCCATACCAAAGCTTGAGCCGCAGCAAATCCTCGCCGGTCAATGCCCGTCGGACGACCCCACCGATGCGCCGAGCAGTGCTTGGCACAGTATCGACAATGCGTTTGTCGATCGCATTGTGCACGGCCTTGATTCCTATCCCGCTGACGGCGGCTGCCTCTGCGGGGGTGTAGATGCGAGCAAGTGTGCCCATTATTCTTCTCCTTATAAAGAATAATATAGGCCGTTTGACCCCCTCCGTAAAGGCACGCGTCTTTGGAATCACGGCGGTTAGCAAAGGCGGTGGTGAGCCGAGAGGCCTCACAAACCCTTGGGGCTCGAGATGGCAGACTCGGCGCAGTATAATTGCGCTAACTATCGAATTTGCAGTTGGCGACAAACGACACACGAGTTCGTCGCGGACTTTTAACTCTGCGAAGGCGCGTCTTCGAGCGCTTTGAAACCCTACACCCATCTGCAGGCCATCTGTATCAAGCTTTGGACCAAAACCGTTTCCATCGCTCACGAGCGTTCTCTCTGGGGGTCTCAAGTGGGGCTTGCCCATGGCCACGAATTTTTGGGCGACAGCGGTGCAGAGGCCGCATACCGCTGCCTGCTTGACGTCGCTGACCGTGTCCATGTCCGAAATTTGCCTACAAATTTCGGACGCCCTTGGGCGCGCTAGATTCGCTATGGAAAGCTGGAAGCACTCGCAAGCCCGGTGGCCACAGCGTCTGCAGCGCCAAGCTATTCCTCCGTATCCAAACCCGCATCCTCATGGCCACTAGCCAACTCTGGCATAATTTCACCAGCAAGCAGCTCATCTCTGCTCAGCAGCCCGGCATCCTCGAGCGCCTCGCAGTCCGGGAGATCGCGAAGCGTGTCGAGGCCGAACTCGAGCAGGACGCTTTTGTCGTCACATAGGTGTAGGGAGCGCCGGGCGTCGGACTGCGCGGGTTCGACGCGATCAGGCCGGTGCCGCAGATGGCCGATCAGGTCGCGACTGATTACTTCCCGAAAACCGACGACAATTCGGCGCGGGTAATCGGCTGGAAGTGCCGATGCACATCAGCATCAGCACGTCCGACCACGTCAGGTCCACGGCACGCCCGCTGCTTCCGCAGGCGCGGATGGCATCGGCATAGGCCGGCCGTGTCAGGTGCTTCCAGCCGCCGGCGACAGCGACGAGGTCATAGGGCCGTCCGCGCAGCTCTCGGATGTCGTCGATGAGAAGGTCACGGGCGAGCTCGCGGGAGAGACTGCACCGCAAGCGCGTCCCGCGCGCGCGAACTGCTCGATCAACTGATCTCAGACGACGACGAATCTCGTCCAGATTCCAAAAGCGGTGGCCGCAGCGGCGCTTTGCGGGCTCGCGTTACCACAGATCGCAGAACTGTGATCTCGCCTTGTGCCCGAGACCGCAATCTGGGCTCGCGACGAAGCATATCGCTTGCGATCATCAAAGGACGCGTCGACGCCGTCGGTTGCCTTTTCCACCGCCGCCTCACACATCGTGTTGGGGCTGAAGAGCTACCTGCAAATCCTCGCAACGGGCGCGGCCGCATCCTTGATTTTACAAATTGACACGTCTTGGTTTTTAGAAAATGCCACGTGCGATGATGGCGCCAAAAAAAAATGTCACGCGAGATGATCATGCCTGAGGTAAATGGTCCGCCAAAGTTGGGAAAGGTATACCGGTTGAATGGTGGATAGGTACGCCGGATAAAAAGGGCTTCGGGTTCCGGAAGACGAACTAATCGACGGATAGGCGCTGCTCGTGAGGGAAACTGCATGCGCATTACGGTTATGACCATCCAGGGATGTCGGATATGATCTTGAATAGTGACATTGCAGGCCAAAGAGCGGCCGAGAAGCTAGCAGAGGGCCTGAAATCGCAGGGCAAGCAGCAATACGAAGAAAGGTCGAGGGAACGCGAACGAGATGTGTCTCGTTAGGTCGCACGTTGCACCAGGGGTGCGTCGGAAGGCACTCCGCCGTGTCCTGAAGAGGTAGCCTGCACTTGAGAATAGCCACGGTGGTACCTTATTTTCGGCTGTGAAGCACACGAGACCCGCGACGTGAGACCCAGTTGCTCAATACCCAGTTGCTGGGTGAGCGTGCATGACTGCCAACGGAAGGTCTTGCACGCACCCTCGCGATCTTGAGCAATGGTCGCCATGACTTTCTTCTTGCAGGCTTTTGAGTGGCCCAGCCTGCAATCACCAGACCCCACCGACTCTAAAGAGCGTGGCAGACGGGATAGTCGAGGTTGCCCGGCACAATTACGCTCAAGGCTTGCGCCGCCCAGAGGACACGCTGAAAAGGCAGCATGGGCGCGCAAGCACGCCATTCACGAGAGGTTCGACATGAAGACTATGCAAGAAAAAGACATTCCGGCATTCGTGCAAGCAGTTGTGGAGGCCGGCTGCAACATTTGCGCGATTGGCAACTTGGGATATGTCTTTGGCGATGCTGATTTGACGCCGGCGCAACGGAGGTCCGTCGAGCCACAGCTGCGCAGGATTGCTGAGATCTACGGCGAACGCGATCATCTCATGGACGAGATAGCTGTATATCTGCGGTCGATCGGACGCCATGTCGAGGTTGAGCCGAAGACAGGTGTTTCCTGATGGCCGCGATCGATCGCGTTCCGTAGTCGCCATTTCTATTGGGTAACGAGCAGCCGTCTTCCAACCTCTGAAACAAAAAAGAGGTGACCCCCAAAGGCCGCTCTCGAGACCGCAAGTCTGAGCCGCTAACGCATTGCGATAACCAGGCTGTCCGAACTGGGCGTCGATGCCTTCCTCGACCAGGTCGCGGTAGGCGGCGATCTCATCTACCGCATGCATAGCCAAGCCAGAGAAGTTTTCGGCAGCGGAATTCTCGGTCGCTTCCCCTTTTATGACTAGAGGGTGCGGCCGATCCGGCCGCGACGATCTCGCAGGGATTGCCATATACGGCAACACGAACACCGGCGGATCAATACTCGGATAATGGCGGCCGGCTATGTAGCGATCGATCGCGCACCAACATATCAATGCAATAGCTTAGTTGCTTTCAAAGGCGGGTCTCTACGAACTGCAAGCAAGCTAAACGATTGCGTCAACTCTTCCTCGCAGAGCGAAAACTCCGCGCCCACGCGATTTCTCTGCTGGAACAGCGGCACATCCTCAGCGCCAGGACACGGCCGCCGCCGTCGGGTTTTACGAAGCCGGTGATTGCATAAGTTGCCCGCAAGATATCATTGGTATCGGGAACGCCGCCGATGCCGCATCCTGAATAGAGCGGCCGCTTGCACCTGCCAGCCCGACGACCAGATCATATCTGCAACTCCATCTACCTGGACGTGGTGCAAATCACCTCGCTGAAGCCGCAAATCGTCGCCTTCGACCAGGATAACCACATCCGTGACCGCCTGAGCTACTCGGTCGATCTCGACGCACATGGCCGATACAGTTTTTCCATCCTTCACGAAGCGAATGAGACTTTGGCCATTCCAGCCCTGGTCTACGGGGCGTGACTTGTCCCCGATGCATGCGCGAGCTCTCCGCTCGGCCGGCCGCCGGACGTCGCCACCGGCCGAAGGCGCCCGAAGGCGCCCGAAGGCGCTTGACAAAGCAGCACCGGCCCATTCAACTTGAGGCATTCACCAGGGGAGTCCCGGTAAGGGGCTGAGATACTGCTGGCTTTCGCGGCGCAGTGACCCGTTGAACCTGATCCAGTTCATACTGGCGTAGGGACGGTGCAAGCGCTTTGCGGGAGTTTACGCCCGAGGTCCTGCTGCAGCAGGTCTACAGAAGCGTCTTTTCATCCTTCCGGCACAGAACTGGGTCTCCAATGCATGAGCAAAGGAGCCTCACGATGAATGCCCTCACCCCCGCCGTGTCGACGGGACCACTGCCCGCCTCGCGGAAAATCCACAAGCCCGGCGTCCTCTACCCGCAGATCAGGGTGCCGATGCGCGAGATTTCCGTCCATCCGACGGCCGGCGAACCGCCCGTCACCGTCTACGATCCGTCCGGCCCCTACACCGATCCATCAGTCCAAACCAGCATCGAAAAAGGCCTTGCCCGGCTTCGCCACGAATGGGTCACGGCGCGTTGCGATGTCGAAGCCTATGACGGCCGCCACGTCCGGCCGGAAGACAATGGATTCGCCACCGGCGAGCGCCTGACACCGGAATTTCCGATACGCAATCGGCCGCTCAAGGCCAAGCAGGGCAAGGCGGTGACCCAACTTGCCTATGCGCGCGCCGGCATCATCACGCCAGAAATGGAGTTCGTAGCCATCC
>NZ_RZSJ01000229.1:0-8828 GCF_003998025.1 Mesorhizobium sp. M8A.F.Ca.ET.021.01.1.1 | reverse complement strand
GCCCACGCAATAAGGAAGCACGGCGGCTCTTTCCTTCTCCCACAACAAGGGGAGAAGGAAGACCGCTGCGTTAAACCGGCCGATACACCCGCTCCGCCGTATTCCAGAAGATATCCGCCTCGGCGGCCGGACCGTGCTTCGCCACCGCATCGCGGTGCGCCTTGATCAGTTCGGCGTGGCTGGTCCACAGCTTTTCGATCGGGAAGTTCGAGCCGAACATCAGGTGATCGGTTCCGAGAATGTCGATCGCGTTGTCGACGATATAGGCGATGAGAGCCGGGTCGTTGCGGTGGACGAAAGTGCCGAGACCGGAGAGCTTGGCATAGAAATTGGGCGCAGCCGACAGCGTGCGCAGGCCGGCCTTCCAGGCCTCGGTGGTTTCCGTGTCCATGCCGGTCAGCATGCCGGCATGGGTGAGGATGAATTTGGTTTGCGGATTCTCGCCGACCAGCGCCAGTCCGTCCTTCATCTGGGCGGGGAAGAGCTGCAGGTCGAAGGACAGGTCGTAATCTTTCAGCCGCGCGACATTGGCGCGCACTCTCGGGTCGATCACCTGGTCGGCCGAGGCGGCGAAGCGGAAGGCCGGCGTCTCGTGCCAGTGCAGCTGCATGCGCACGCCGCGCAGCAGCGGATATTTTTTCAAGCGGTCGATCTGAGACCTGACATCGTCGACCGTCATGTCGGCATAGCCGACGATGGCGTGCGGCCAGCCGGTTTCATCTGCCGTTTTCTGCAGGAAGGCGACTTCCTTTTCGAAATCCTCCTTGGCCCAGTTGGTCTGGACATAGACCGCTTTTTCTACGCCGGAACCCTGCTGGTCGGCGAGAAACTCCCCGATCGGATAATCGCGGCGGATCGGCTCGTAAGGGCCGAAGATGCGCGGCACCATCGGCCCGACCAGCCAGGGCTGGTCCTGCTGGCGCCAGATGTGGAAATGCGCGTCGATGGCTTTTTGCATCACGATACCCTCTTCCAGATTGCCGCCGCCACGGGCGCGGGGCGGGCAAGCGACAGGATGAAATCGGTGAGACCGGCAAGTGACGAGCCGTCGACCAGATCGTCAAGCACTGGCAGGATGGCACTGAGCGCGGCGGTCTCCGGCCGGAAGCGCGGGTCGCCGGCCAAAGGGGTCGCCAGCGACAGCCGGAAGGCGCGGGCGCTCAGCCGGCGGATGGCCGTTTCCAGTTCGGCATGATCGCCGCGCTCCAGCGCGTCGGACAGGATGACGACGGCCGCACCGCGCGCAAAGGAGGAGAAACGCGGCACGGAGAGGAAGGCAAGCAGCGTCGGCCCCATGCGGGTGCCTCCGTCCCAGTCGTCGACCTGGGCGGCCGCGCGCGCCAGCGCCTGGTCCCGGTCGCGGACGCGCAACGCCGTGGTGATGCGGGTCAGACGCGT
This sequence comes from Mesorhizobium sp. M8A.F.Ca.ET.021.01.1.1, assembly GCF_003998025.1. Lineage (NCBI taxonomy): Bacteria > Pseudomonadati > Pseudomonadota > Alphaproteobacteria > Hyphomicrobiales > Phyllobacteriaceae > Mesorhizobium > Mesorhizobium sp. M8A.F.Ca.ET.021.01.1.1. Next base: position 7,430 of record NZ_RZSJ01000229.1, on the reverse strand, counting down.
GCCGAAGGTGAATATTTCTGCCCGGTCAGCACCCTGAACGGCGGCATGCGCCAGCTTGAGATAGTCCGCTGTGTGCAACTTCATCGAGCCTGAAACGTCGATGAGGATCAGCAGCTTGCGCGGCACGGTCTGGCGGCGGCGCAGCAGCGGCGAGGGGACATCGCCATCGGCGCTGACGATTTCCCTGAGCGAGCGGCGCAGGTCGAGCTTGCCGCGTGAATGGGTGCGCACCGTGCGGAACGAGCGGCGCGCGGGGAGCGCGGATGACAGTTGGCGGTGAAAGGCGGTCAGCCTGTCATCGTCGCGTTGGAAGTCGCGGGTGCTCAACTGCTCCAGCGCCGAGGACAGTTCGCCGCCTTCTTGTTGCTGCTCGGCTTCGATCCGTTCGTCGTCGGCGCCGCCATCATCCTTGATGCGGGTCTCGTCGTCGGCGTCGCCTTCGACAACGGCTGACGTGTTGCCGTAGAAATGGCTTTGGAAATGCGCCTCGAATTCGTCGCGGCGATCCGGCGGCGGCGCCAACGTGGCAAGGGCCGCCTCGCGGATATCGGCCATCGAGCGGGGGCCAAGCAAGGTTATCGCCTGCATGAAGCCGGAGGCTTGTTCGGGGGCAATGGCGAAACCGTACTGGCGCAGCAGTCGGGCGAAGCCGAGGAAGGGTGCCGAGGCCGGAGGTAGGCTACGGTCGCGCGGCATGGCAGAAATATTCCGACCGTTGCGTTCCTTCGCGCCCCCCTCTGTCCTGCCGACGTTAGAGACAGAGGCTCGTTGACTCCCCGCATCACGCCAGCGCCTCCTCGACGATGCGGCCTAGCTCGGGCGCGATGTAGGAGAGGTCTTCCTCGTCCTTGATCAGCACGCCGATGGCGCGGCGGAAGGCTTCCGGCCAGGGGCTACCGCCTTTTTCAAGAATGGTCGCGGCATTGGCCCATTCGACGGCTTCGGCGATGCCGGGTGGCTTGGCGAGCGGCCGGGCGCGGATGGTCTGTACAGCCGCCGCCACGGCGCGAGCAGTGGCCTGCGCCACATCGCCGGCGCGCAGCATGATGATGGCGGCCTCGCGTTCGGCGTCGGGATAGCCGATCCAGTGGTAGACGCAGCGTCGACGCAGCGCCTCGGCGAGTTCGCGGGTGCGGTTCGACGTCAGGACGACGATCGGCTGTGCCTCGGCGCGGATGGGGCCGCGCTCGGGAATGCTGATCTGGAAGTCGGAGAGGAACTCCAGCAGCAGCGCTTCGAATTCATGGTCCGAGCGGTCGATCTCATCGACCAGCAACACGCGCTGCTGCGGCGCCTTCAGCACTTGCAACAGGGGACGGGCGATGAGGAAACGGTCGTCATAGATGTCGATCTCGTGCTCGCCGGCATGACGGATGGCGAGCAACTGGCGCTGATAATTCCATTCGTAGAGCGCGTGCGCGGCGTCGATGCCTTCGTAGCATTGCAGCCGCACCAGATCGCGCCCGAGCAGCGCGGCGATCGCCTTGGCCGCTTCCGTCTTGCCGACGCCCGGCGCGCCTTCGAGCAGCAGCGGCTTGCCGAGCCGGATAGCAAGAAAGATGGCGGTGGCGAGGCTTTCGTCGGCCAGATAGCGCGAGGCGGCGAGATGCTGTGCCACCGCCTCCGGCGAGGTCGCGACAGTCTCGGTGTTCACCTCGGGCATTTTCGGCACTCAGTTCGCTTGCGCCTTGAGCGCCCGCAAAATGCGCTCCGGCGTGATCGGCAGCGTGTCGATGCGCACGCCGACGGCGTCGAAGACGGCATTGGCGACCGCCGGTATTTGCGGGTTGGCGCACATTTCGCCCGGCCCCTTGGCGCCATATGGTCCGTCGCCGGACGGACGCTCCAGAACGATGATTTCGGTCTCGGCGAGGTCGCCGGGACCGGGCATCAAATACTGGTTGAAATCGGTGCCGCCATGGTCGCGGTTGGGATAATAGGGCTCGGTCGTCTCGTAGAGTGCGTGGCTGATGCCCATCCAGGAGCCGCCGACCAGCTGCTGCTCGACCATTTTCGGGTTCAGCGCGCGGCCGATCTCGAAGACGTTCTTCACGGTGAGCACGGTCACTTCGCCGGTCTCGTCGTCGACCTCGACTTCAGCGACCGTGCACGCATGCGCGTAGCAGGTCGACGGCTTCATCGCGCCGGTTTCCTTCTCCGGATAGGAGCGGGGGATCAAAAACATGCCGCGGCCGGAGATCGAGCGGCCGCGTTTGAAATGCGCCGACAGCGCGACGTCGAAGATCGAGATCGACTTTTGCGGCGCGCCCTTGACCAATATGTTGCCCTGGCCGTCGGTTTCGAGGTCCGAGGCATTCACCTCCAGCTCTTCAGCGGCCACTTCCAGCATCACCTGACGGGCCTCCATGGCGGCCTGGATCACGGCATTGCCAGCGCGGTGGGTGCCGCGCGAGGCGAAGGTGCCCATGCAGTGCGGGCCGGTGTCGGTGTCGGCGGTGTCGACGACGACGCGGTCGGTCGGCACGCCGATCGTCTCGGCGCAGATCTGCGCCATGATCTGCTTCATGCCCTGGCCGAGATCGACGCTGGAAAGCGTCACCATGAAATTGCCGGTCGGGGTCGAATGCACCAGCGCCTGGGTCGGATCGCCGCCGAGATTCATGCCCGTGGGGTAGTTGATCGCGGCGACGCCGCGTCCACGCCGGATCGCCATCTCAGGCTCCTTTCTTGTAGGAGGACATCGCCATGTATTTCTCCGCCACCGGCCAGTTGGCGGCGCGCGCTGCTTCCTGCATGCACTCGATCAGTGCCGCGCCCTCGGTCGGCTGGCGATGCGCTTTCATGTCGCCGTCGCGATAGGCGTTGATGAAGCGGAATTCGAGCGGGTCCATGCCGATCAGCCGGGCCAGCTTGTCCATCTGCACCTCCAGCGCGAAGTCGCCGATGGTGACGCCGAAGCCGCGCATGGCCGACGACGGTGTGCGGTTGGTGTAGACGCAGTAGGTGTCGATCCAGACATTGGGGATGGTGTAGGGGCCGGGATAGTGCCCGGCGCCCTTCTGCGCGCCATAGGGCGAGTGGCGAGAGTAGGCGCCGGCATCGGTGTAGCCTGTGACTTTGCGCGCTACGATGCGGCCGTCCTTCATGACGCCGTCCTTGATGACGACTTTTTCGGCCGCGCGCGGCGAGGAGATCTGCATCTCCTCCTCCCGGCTGTAGATAAAACAGACCGGTCGCCCGGTTAATTTTGCGCCGAGGATGGCGATCGGCTCGACGATGACGTCGACCTTGCCGCCAAAACCGCCGCCGACGGTGCCGCCGACGAAATGCAGCTTCGAGCCCGGCATCTGCAGGATGATCGAAGTGTTGTCGAGGGTGAAGAACATCGCCTGCGTGTTGGTGTAGCAGGTGAAGCGATCATTGCCTTCGGGCGCCACGACGCAGCCGGTGGTCTCGGTCGGCGCGTGCTCGATGGGCGAGGATTGATAGCTTTGCTCCAGCACGTGATCGGCCCCGGCAAACCCCGCCTCGACATCGCCGAAGCGCACCTTGCGGCACTCGCCGCTATCATAGAGGTAATAATTCTGGCCGTGATATTCGTTGACGATGGGCGCGCCGGGCTTCAGCGCTTCCTCCATGTCGAAGACCGCCGGCAGCACTTCGTAGTCGACCTTGACCTTGGCGGCGGCTTCCTGGGCGGCCCGTTCGGTTTCGGCCAGCACCGCCACCACGGCCTCGCCCTTCCAGCGCACCTTGCCGTCGGCCAGGACCGTCTCATCCTCGGGACCGATCTGGATGAGGATCAGGATGGTGTAGACATTGTGCGGCACGTCCTTGGCCGTCAGCACCTTGACGACGCCCGGATGCATCTCGGCCTCGGAGGTGTCGATCGAGCGGATGCGGGCATGGTGGTGCGGGCTGCGCACCATCTTCAGATGCAGCATGCCGGGGAAGTTACGGTCGGCGAAAAAGGTGGTCTTGCCGGTGACATGGCCGGGCGAATCCGAGCGTGGCCGGGCCTGGCCGATCTCGTGCAGATCGTCCTTGCGGACATCGGCGAAGTAGCTCTTGCGCAGTTCCATTCTTTTGGTCCCTCAGGCCGCGTTCTGCGAGTTGGCGCGGGCGGCGGTGAGCACCGCCTGGATGATCGGCTCGTAACCGGTGCAACGGCAGATGTTCCCGGACAGCGCTTCGACGACCTCGTCGCGGCTGGGGTTGGGCGTGTGGTCGAGCAGCACCTTGGCGGCCATGATCATGCCCGGCGTGCAGAAGCCGCATTGGCTGGCGAAAGTGTCGAGGAAGGCGCGCTGCAGCGGGTGCAACACGCCGCCTTCGGCAAGGCCCGATGTGGTGGTGATCGTTGCGCCGTTGCAGGTTTCGGCCAGCGTCAGGCAGGAGAGCCTCAACTCGCCGTCGACGATGACGGAGCAGGCGCCGCACGTGCCCTGGTGGCAGCCGCCCTTTGGCGAGGTGTCGCCGATCTTGTCGCGCAACGCATTGAGCAGCGTCGTGCCGCTGTCGACGAATTCGGCCTTTTCAGAGCCATTGAGCGTGAATTGAACCGGGACCTTTGCCATTCTTCCTCCTTGCGCGCCTGCCCCGCAGGGCAAGCGCGCGCCCCCCGACGTGTTCATTTTTGTGCTTGTCGTTCTCCCAGAACCGCTTCACACTTTTGGGCGACAGGCATCAGCCGAGCAGCAGCCGGCCGAGATGGACCGGCAGCACTTCGGCGCGGTACCAGGCGCTGGCGATGGGATCGGTGATCGGCGCGGCGCCTTCGGTGGCGGCGGCCAGCGCTGCCGCGATGCCGTCTTGATCAAGCGTTTTTCCCAGCAGTGCGTTTTCCGCCGCCCTGGCGCGCACCGGCCGATCGGCCATGCAGCCGAGCGCGATCCGCGCCGAGGAGACGGTCCCGTTTCCAGCCTGTTCCAGAACGATCGCAATGCTCAGCACCGAGACCCCCTTGGGCTTGACCCGAGACACTTTGAGGAAGCGGAAACTGCCGGCCCTCGGAAGCATGAAACTGACCGACGTGACGATGGCGCGGCTGTTGTCCCGCCCGGCCAGGAAGGTTTCGATGGGCGTGTCGCCGTCATCGGTGCCGACCGTTGCGTCGAGCGCCAGCAGGGCTACGGCAAAATCACCATAGGGCGACGGCGCGAACAGATTGCCGCCGACAGTCGCCATGTTGCGGATCGCCGGACCGCCGACGGCGCGCGCGGCCTTGGCAAGGGTACCAAGCTCCGGATGGCGGGCGATCTCCGCCATGGTCGCCGAGGCGCCGATGCGGACCTTGCCGCAGGACAGGGCGATGGTGGACAGGGCTGGGTCGGTGGCGCGGACAAGAGTGGCGACGGAGATATCGCCTTCATTGGCGGCTCGAACTACAAGCGTCCCGCCGCCGAGATAGCGGCTGCCAGCCGCCGTCAGCGCAGCATTGGCGTCCTTTACCGTTGTAAAAGTCTGCAGCGCCAGTGCCATGGCCCGCTCCTTCAGCTCTGGCCGGCGAAATGGGTCTTAAGGGCATTGAAGCCGCCCTGGAAGACATTGGCGCCCATGCCCTCGGCCAGCTTGTCCGCATCCTCGGGGGCCGCGTCGAAGCTGGCGGTCCATTCGGCATAAGTGCGGTCGCCGTCGGTGACGCGCCTGAGTTGCAGCGTCGCCTTGTGGTTGGTGAGCGGCTGCGGCGTCTCCAGGATGGAATAGCTGACGAGGAAATCGTCATCGGAAAAGTCGAGCAGTTTTTCGCGCAGGCGGGCACCGCTGGCGAGCTGGAAGTTGCGCACGCAGCCGATCGTGGTCGCATCCTTGCCGTCCTCGATATGGCTCTCGACCATGCGCGGGTGCCAGCCCGGCAGCCCGTTGAAGTCGCGTATGCGCGCCCAGACCTTTTCGACCGGCGCGTCGATGACGCTGGAGATGGTGACTTTGGGCATATGGTGTTCCCTTGCGGAGTTCGTTGCGGCAAGGGTAGGGCGCTGGAGCGGGCAGCGCTTATCAATGCGTCTTGAGCGCGTATCAACCAGTCTGAAAAACAGATGGCGCCGACTCAGGCCGTGGCCCGCGCGGCCTCGCGGTAGAGCGTCGGCGGCACGCCGACATGGTCGCGGAAGAAGCGCGAGAAATTGCCCTGCGTGGTGAAGCCGAGATTGCAGGCGACCGAGATCAGCGGCTCCTGCGACCATTGCAGCTGCCGCACCGCTTCCTCCATGCGCAGCGTGTTCCAGTAGACGTTTGGCGTCAGATTGGTCTGTTCCTTGAACAAGGCGAAGAAATGCGGCCGCGACAGGCCGACGCTGCGGGCTACATCGTCGAAGGAGATGCGCTCGCAGACATTGGCCTTCATCAGCTGGATCGCCTTGCGGACGCGGAAATCCTGCATGGTGCTGATGCGGCCGCGCGCTTCCTGCGGCGCCGAGGCGTCGGCGGCATCGAGCACCGAGTCGATGAAGCGCTCGATCTCGTAGTTGGCGACGTCGTCGACGCTTTCATTGTCGGTGAGATGATCGAGCAGGCTGGCGGCGGCCTGGTGCAGCCACGGCTCGAGCGCGATCGCCGCCTGTGAGAACAGCGGCGCGCTGGACGGCAGGTCGCGGCGGCGGCGCGCCCAGTCCGGGTCGATGTAGAAGGCCAGGAACAGGCCCGGCCGTCCGTCCTGAGACAGGACGTGGCTATGCGGCTGGAGCGAGTTGATGCCGGCGGCGGTACCCGGGCCGAGGCGGACCGTCTCACGGCCGATGGTCATCTCGCCGGCGGTGCCTTCGAGCCAGATGATCAGATGCGCCTCGACATGGGCATGGGTGACGAAGTCGCTCGCGACATTCAGGACAGAAACATGTCCGAACCGGCCCCAGTAGAGCCTGATCGCTTCCGTCATGGGTATATCCTCCCGCAGGCGACTGGCCTCCCTTCGCCTGCAGGGGGATTGTGCGGCCGGTTTTCGGTATCCGTCAAGGCATCGGTCCTTGGCCGAAACCAATGGCGGTCGGCTTCAGCCGATTTTCAGACTGAGCGATAGGAACCAGAACGAATAGCGCTTCGACGACGTGCTCTCAGTCGCTGCGCCTGAAATTGCGGATGCGGTCGAACAGAACCGCCAGCAGGATGGCGCCGCCGATGAAGGTGCCTTGCCAGAAGGCGTTGATGCCAAGCAGGCCAAGGCTGTTTCGGATCACCTCGATGAGGGCAGCACCGACAATGGCGCCGAAGGCGGTGCCGACGCCGCCGGCCAGATTGGCGCCGCCGATGACGGTGGCGGCGATCACTTGCAGTTCCATGCCGTTGCCGAGATTGGTGGTGACGGCGCCGAGCCACCCGGTCTCGATGATGCCGGCAATGCCGGCTGACAGCGCCGAGATCATGTAGACGGCGACCTTGATCTGCTTGACCGGTACGCCGGTCAGCGTCGCCGCGTGCTCGTTGCCGCCAATGGCGAAGATATGGCGGCCGAACTTCGTCCAGCGCAGGAT
>NZ_RZSJ01000228.1:0-8865 GCF_003998025.1 Mesorhizobium sp. M8A.F.Ca.ET.021.01.1.1 | reverse complement strand
GTCTGCGGCGAATCGTCGATCAGCTTGCGCGCGCCGCCGCCACGCAACCGGCCCCGCAATCTCGACGCCTACGATCTGTGCGTGCGGGCGCGCAAGCTGATCGACGATTCGCCGCAGACGGCGCGGGAAGCGCATCTGATGCTGACGCGCGCGGTCGCGCTCGATCCCGACTACGCCGAGGCCTATCGCTGGCTCGCCATGAACCACTGGATGGGATGGGTGCATTGGGGCGAGCCGATCGACCCCAACCGCCGCATTGCCCTGGATCTGGCTCGCAAGGCGGTCGCGATCGATCCCAACGATGCCGGCTGCCACTGGGTGCTCGGCAATCTGCTTGCCTATGAGCATGATTTCGCCGAGGCGGATGCCGAATTCGCCAGGGCCTTCGAACTCGACCCCAACGAGGCCGACGCCTGGGCGACACTGTCCGACATAACGACGCTCGCCGGGCGGGTCGAGGAAGGCCTTGAGCAGATCCGCAAGGCGTTTCGGCTCAACCCGTTTCCGGCGAGCTGGTACTATCTGACGCTCGGCCAGGCGCAATATGCGGCGCGGGACTATGAAGCAGCCATCGAGACGCTGCGCCGGGACGAGACCTACCGCACCAGTTCACGCCGCTTCCTGGCGGCGAGCCTTGCGCAACTTGGCCGGCTCGACGAGGCGCGCGCCGAGGTCGAGCTGTTCCTCGTTGGCAACCCGCATTTCACCACCAGCCATTGGGTCTGGACCGAGCCCTTCCGCGACGACGCGACGCGCGCGCATTTCATCGAGGGCTTCCACAAGGCCGGCCTTCCAGACTGACGCGTCGGAATAACCGCCTGCACGAGATCCCTGATCACGGCACCAGGTCGATCGTCTCTGTCGTGTGCTCCACGCAAATGAAGCAGCAGGTATCGCAAGGCTGGTCGTTGTCCGGCCCGACGCCGGCGGAAAACTTGTCATTGCCCTCGACCCAGGCGCCATAGCAGATGCGTTCGCCCTGATTGCAGGAGATCGGCACTGATTTCTGCGAGCCCGGATCGACGAGAAACACCTTGTCGTTGCCCGGCCAGACGGTCTCGCGGTCGCTGCTGAACAGCTCGACCGCGACCCCTTCCTTGCGCAGGTTCTTGATGAAGAAGGCCATGTCGGCGGCCTCGGCCGAATTGGCCAGGACCAGTGCCGCCAGCGCAACCATGCGAAACAGCGTCACCGCCGACCTCCCCCGAATCATCGCGGGCAGGTTCGCACGCCTGCCGGGAACTAGGAAGACACGCGGCCGTCCGCGGTGATCTCACGCCCCAGCCTCACCACTTCACGCACCAGCAGATCGAGATCGTCACGTCGGGTGCGATGGTTGGTGATCGCCACGCGCAGCCAGTGCCCACCATGCACGGTGGTGTCGGAGAGTGCCGCGATGCCTTGCTCCTGCAGCCGCAGCATGATCTCGGTGTTGAGCGCCTTCAGCGCTTCGCTCGCCAAACCGGGCTGGTAGCGGAAGCAGACGATGTTGATGGTCGGGGCCGCCGCCAGCTCCAGCGAAGGCTCGGCCTCGATCAGCCCGGCCAGATAGGAGACCTGCGCGATGTTCTGGTCGATCAGGCGGCCGAATTTTTCGACGCCATGCTCTTTCAACGCCATCCACACTTTCAGGGCGCGAAAGCCGCGCGAGGTCTGCAGGCCATAGTCGTGCAGCCATTCGCCGGAGGCCAGGCCGCGCGGCGTCGATTCCAGATATTCGGGCGTCACCGCGAAGGTCCGGCGGTGCGCGGCGGCATCCCTGACCAGCGCACAGCCGACCTCGAAGGGCGCGTGCAGCCATTTGTGCGGATCGAGCGCGATCGAATCGGCCCATTCGACGCCAGCGACGCGATGCTTGTTATCAGGCGCGATGGCGATCAGCGCGCCGATGCAACCGTCGACATGGAACCACAGGCCCTCCTCATGCGCGAGTTTGGCTAGCGCCTTGAGGTCGTCGATCGCCCCGGTGTTGACCGTGCCGGCATTGCCGATGACGCAGGCCGGCTTGAACCCGGCTGCCCGGTCCTCCGATATCGCGCTGCGCAGGGCCGATATGTCGATGCGCAGCCCGGTGTCGGTCGCAATCCGGCGCAGCGCCCGGTTGCCCAGGCCGAGCGCTTCCATGGCCTTGCGGTGGCAGGAATGGATCTGGTCCGAGCCGTAGAAGCGCAGCGGTTTTTCGATCGCGGCGACGCCGTGCTCACGCACGTCGATGCCCGCCTTGGTATTGCGCGCCACCGTCAGGCCGATGATGTTGGCCATCGAGCCGCCACTGACCAGCGTGCCCGAGGCCGATGCCGGAAAGCCGAGCATCTCCTTGCACCAGTTCACCACCTGGCTGTCCATCAGCCCGGCGGCATGGTTGCCGCCGCCGAGATTGGAGCCCTGGATCGCCGCCAGGAAATCGCCGAGCGCGCCGGTGAAGTTGCTCGATCCCATGTACCAGGACCAGAAGCGCGGGTGGGTGTTGCCCATGGGATAGGACATCACGGTGCGGGAGACGTCCTCGTAGACAGCGGCAAGCGGCGCCGGCGAGCGCGGCAACGGGGCGGTGAAAAAGTCCCGCACCTGGCCGGGCATCTCCCGCCATACGGGGCGGTCGCGCAGCTCGCGCAGATAGTCGACGGCATCATCGACGACCCGGTGCGACAGGGCCTGGACATCGGCCCAGTCGGCGGGGTCGAGCGTTTCCTCGACCACCATGTCGAGTTGTTCGTGCGCGACGTCCATGACAACCTCCCGTCAAGCCGCCGGGAATTGGCAGCCGGGCGTCGAGCGCGACAGCGCCATCTCGCCGGCGTCCATTTCGGCCTCGATGCCGTCGAACAACGGTGTCGACATGTAGCGCTCGCCAGTGTCGGGCAGCATGCACAGGATCACCGATCCGGCCGGCGCCTTCTCAGCGACCTGGCGCGCAACGGCGAAGGTGGCGCCGCCGGAAATGCCAGTAAAGATGCCTTCCTTCTGGGCCAGCGCCCGTGCCCATTTGATGCCCTCCGGCCCAGCGATCGGCATGACCTCGTCATAGAGGCTGGCGTCGATCGCTTCCTGCAGGACATTGGGGATGAAGTCCGGCGTCCAGCCCTGGACGGGATGCGGCTCGAAGGCCGGATGGCTGGCGGCTGGAGCGCCATCGGCACCGCGCGGCTGCGCCTTGCCGCTGCCGATCAGTTGCGCATTGGCCGGCTCGGAGAGCACGATGCGGGTATCGGGCCGTTCGCGGCGCAAGACGCGCGCCACGCCGACGACGGTGCCGCCGGTGCCATAGCCGGTGACGAAGCAGTCGAGCCGCGAGCCGGCGAAATCGTTGATGATCTCGCGCGCGGTCGTCGCTTCGTGGATCGCGGCGTTGGCGGCCGTCTCGAACTGGCGGGCAAGGAACCAACCATTGGCCTCGGCCAGTTCGACCGCCTTCTTGTACATGCCAAAACCCTTTTCGGCGCGGGGCGTCAGCACCACCTTGGCGCCGAGCATGCGCATCAGCTTGCGGCGCTCGACGGAAAAGCTGTCGGCCATTGTGACGACCAGCGGATAGCCTTTTTGCGCACAGACCATGGCGAGGCCAATCCCGGTATTGCCGCTGGTTGCCTCGACCACGGTCTGGCCCGGCTTCAACGCGCCGCTGCGTTCGCCCTCCTCGATGATGTTCAGCGCCAGTCGGTCTTTCACCGAGGCCGCCGGGTTGAAGAACTCGGCCTTGACGTAGATGGTCGCATGGGCCGGCGCGAGATTGTTGATGCGCACCGCCGGCGTGTCGCCGACCGTGTCGAGAATGCTGTCGAACAGGCGGCCGCGCCCGGAGGTGGTCCTGATTTTCTGTTTGTTCAACATCGTTGATCTCCTCGATCCTGTTCATCTTCACGGGCCGGTTACAAACCGGCGCGTTGGGCGGCGAGGTTTCGAGACGTTGCCGCGCTAGGACTGACCTGCCGGCGATGCGGCAATGAGCGCGGCTGGCGCGAGATTCGCCACCGGATGCGCCATGTCGTGTTTGGTGATAGAGCAAGGGCCGACAGGCCAGCGTGGGAGCAGGCGTGGAAACGGACGTGGAATCCGCACCATCGAGACAGGACGGCGGCATGCCGTCCCTGTCGGTGCTGCTGCTCGGACCGCTGACGATCACGCGTAACGGCGTGCCTATGGCACTGCCGGCGTCGCGCAAGCTGCGGGCGCTGCTTGCCTATCTGGTGCTGGCGCCACATCCGGTAGGGCGCGGCCGCCTGTGCGAGCTTCTGTGGGATGTGCCCAACGATCCGCGCGGCGAGTTGCGCTGGTGCCTCAGCAAGTTGCGCGGCGCTCTCGACGCGCCGGAGCGGCGCCGTGTCCGCTCGCAAGACGATACTGTCTCGCTCGATCTCAGCGGCTGCCTCGTCGATGTACTGGAGATCGGCCACGCCGCCACGCACGGGATCGACGCGCTCGATGCGGAGCGGTTGCGAGCGCTGGCAAAACTCTTCGCCGGCGATTTCCTCGAAGGCCTGGAGCTCGAACGCAGCCCGCACTTCAACAGCTGGCTGATCGGCCAGCGCCGCCGCTTCCGGTCCGTCCACGCGGCGGTGCTGGAACAGCTCGTCGCGAGCCTGCCAGCGGACTGCGACGAGGCGATCGCGCATCTCGACAGATGGGTGGAACTCGCGCCTTTCGACGGGCGCGCGCATGCGACGCTGCTGGCGAGCCTCGCCAGGCGCGGCGAGATCGCCGCGGCCGAAAAGCACCTGGCGGCGGCGGCACGATTGTTCCAATCGGAAGACCTGGATTTCGCGCCGCTCCGGTCAGCCTGGCGGATGATCCGTGACGAGCAGCCGCCGCGGGTCCAGCCGGCCTGCCGGTCCACGGCGGCGCAATTGGCGCCCCCGAGCGACCCTGGCCCGGTCGAGCCGAGCCATGCATCGCTGGCAGTGATGCCGTTCGTCGAGGAATCCGGCCCGCGCGGTGGGCTGGCCGACGGCCTCACCCACGACATCATCACCCGTCTCGCCAAGCTGCGGGATTTCTTCGTCATCGCGCGCGGATCGGTGTTCGCGCTGGCCGACAGGCGTATCGCGCCCGAGGAGGCAGGCCGCCGGCTGAAGGTCGACTATGTCGCCGCCGGCACGGTGCACAGCGCCGCTGGCCGTCTTATCGTCAGCGTCGAACTCATCGAGGTGCGCACGGCAAGGATCGTCTGGGCCGAGACCTTCGAGCGCCGGCCGGACGACATCTTCGCCGTGCTTGACGATATCGGCGACAGCATCGTGTCGTCGATCTCGGCCGAGATCGAAACGGTCGAGCGCAACCGCGCCCTGCTGAAGGCGCCCAACTCGCTCAATGCCTGGGAGGCCTATCACCGCGGCCTCTGGCACATGTACCGCTTCACCCAGGCCGAGAACGAAACGGCGCGGCATTTCTTTGCCACGGCCTTGCAGCTCGATCCGACCTTCGCCCGCGCCTATGCCGGCCTGTCCTTCACCCACTGGCAGAACGCCTTCCAGCGCTGGGGCGACCGCGACCGCGAAAGCGCGCTGGCCTTCGAGAGCGCCGGCCAGAGCCTGCTGGTCGACGACCACAATCCGGCCGCGCACTGGGCGATGGGGCGGGCGCTGTGGCTGCGCGGCGAACAGGACGGGTCGCTCTCCGAATTGGGGCGGGCCGTGGATCTCAGCCCGAATTTCGCGCTCGGCCATTACGCGCTGTCCTTCGTCCACTCGCAATCGGGCGACCCGCGGGCGGCGATAAGCTCGTCGGACCATTCGCGGCATCTCAGCCCCTTCGACCCGCTGCTGTTCGGCATGCTGGGGTCGCGCGCCATGTCGCATGTCCGGCTCGGCCAGTTCGAGGAGGCGGCCGAATGGGCGCTGAAGGCGGCGGCGCGGCCCAATGCCCATACCATCATCCTGGCGATCGCCGCGCACTGCCTGGCGCTTGCCGGCCGGCTCGACGAGGCACGCGGCTTCGCCGCCGCCATCCGCAAGACGTTGCCGGACTACCGCGCCGACGACTTCATCGGCACGTTCCGCTTCGAGCCCGACGCCGAGGCGCTGTTCCGGCAAGGCGCCAGGCGGATCGGGCTCGGCTGATCTCAGGCTTGAGCGGCCCCCGTTAACGCTTCCGGAAGGAGTTGCTTAACCGTTCACCGCTATGTGACCTCCGGGGGGTCCATGGCAAAGTGAGTATGATGAGCAACAGCCCCGACAAGCGCAGCGAATGGCGCGCCATTCTTCATGTGCAGGCCCGTATTGCCGTACTGTTTGTCCCCGTTGTGGCCAGCCTGCTGCTCATCGCCGCGCTCGCCGGCAACGATCGCAAGTCGGTTCCCGACGTCGACCGAACGGTTACCGGGTCGGTGCGATAGGTCAGCCGGGCAGTGCTCAGCACCAGTGGTCGGGCCTTTAGCGGCGGAACCCCCGTGCCAGGAAGCAGAACGTTGAAGGAAAGTACCTCCAGGTGAAAGAAAACAGCGTGGAGAACCAGCAACCCGCAACGACGCCGGAATGACCGCAGCATCGATAACAAAAAGCCCGGGCGAGCCGGGCTTTTGTTGGGCCTCCGAGCTACTCCCCCGCTCGTGCAGTCTCAATAAAATAGGGGAATTGGGGACAAAGCAACCTATACCAAATAGCCCGGCAGCTTCGATTTCCAGTCGCTCGTCAAGATCAGGGTGCACTCCACCGTTTCGCCCGTAGACTTGATCAGTTCGAGTGTCCCGGCCGGGACTGTTGTGTCCCATGCGAAGCTGTCCGAGATGACCTTGAGCACCTCCCTTTTATAGGCGGTGTCGAGGTTGTCGAGTTGGTCACCCTTAGTTTCCAGCACGGTGATGCGGTCCGTCTTGTCCTTCTGCTTCACGGCGAAGATGAAATCCGGATAGATTCTGGCCCGCCGCCAACCTTGCAATCCATATTGCGCCCGCGCCACATTGCGATGCCACCAGATCAGCGCCTTCTCACCGTCGAGGTAGACCGCGACATCGCGTTCGGCGCTGTTTAACTCGTTCTCGTAGACCGGGGTGAACAGGCTGCGCTCCAAAGGCCCACCACTCTTGCCGACGACTTGGCGCGCCGTGTCGGGTTCCATGGTGTTGACTGTGAACGGCATCCGCCAGTTCTTGCCGTCCAGGCGCAGCCGGAACTGGATGCGCCCCGCCGTTACATCGGCCTTGAAGATGGTTTCTGCCCGTCCGGCGCGCTCAGCGTCAAGCCCGTGACGCAACTCGACGCCAATGAGGCTAGAAAGTGTACCGATCTTGTCGGTTCCAAAGCCGCGCTTCCCTAGAGCGGCAAGAAGTTTACCCACGATATCACGCGCGACGAAGGGATTTGGCACGATGTCAGAAATCATGCGCACCGTATGGGCTGGGTCAAACCGCAGTGATTCCGAGCCAGCGATCACCTGTTCTGCGTCAAAATGATCGCCGGTATCGGTGAGGCTGATACGCTGAAGTTGACTTTCAGCTGCTTGGGCGTTGTCGGGTATACGATCAGCGATGGCTTGAGGGTCATAGTCGCGCCAATCCACTGCGGACAGCACGTCGGACTCATAGTCGAGGTCACGCGCTTCCCCACCGTCCACCCATAACACACGCGGTAGATAGATTTCGCTCGATGAGAAATCATTCCGGCGCGCAATCTTCCGGGCAACTCTTGCCCCAGACCCAGAATCGCTCTGGGCGACAGCAATTACCAGATCGGCCAAGCCATCCTGTTCGAGTCCCTCCTTGATTGCGTTAACTACGTCGGCGGTTCCCGTGTGGTGGGTGATGACGTGGCACTCGTCCAGCGCCTCTATGCCGGTTTTTAATGCCCCCGGCTGCCGCAGAATGCGCCCGATAAGTTGCGTCATCGCCTTGAGATTGGAACTCGCGGCCAAAGAGCAAAGCACGTAGGCGAAGGGGCAATCCCAGCCTTCCTGCAACGCAGACTTGGTGACGATCGCTCGCACCCGGTTGGTGGGCGACAGCAGGTCGAGATTCTCCGGCTGGCTGAGGTCGTTCTGTTCCGCCGTCTTGATGGCGATTTCGGCCTCGTCGAACCCAGCGGTCAAGAGCCATTCTTTCACATCATCGGCATGGATATACCCGCTAGCGCGCTGGTCTTTGCCGGTGCGCTCCACCTGAATCAGCATGATCGGCCGGATGTAGCGCCCAATATCCGCCCGCAAGGCGCTAGCCTGGCCATCCAGCGTCTTGAGCTTGTCCAGCGCGACATTGAGGGTCGTCTTCCAGTCTGTCCCTTGCCGGGCGTCCAGGTTGAGAGGCATCTTGATCATGCCTTCGCGGTCGAGTTCTCTACCGGTCACTTCCACCAGAACATTGGCGTAACGAGCGGGTTTGGGGTCGTTGCCGCCCTTGGGCTGCACGTCATGCGGTGTCGCAGTCAGTTCCAGCACAAAGCAGGGATTGAACCCATAAAGCGTGCGGAAGGCGAGATCCGAAACGGCCTTGTGGCCCTCGTCCAGAACCACGACCGGCCGGATTACACGCAAGGCATTGCCCAGCGAATCTTTTACCATTGGCAAGAAACCATCGTAGCGGGAAAGATTCGGTGTCGCCTCTATGGCCTTCTGGTGGGCAAGCTGATCGCCTTCGGGGGGAAAGAAGCCATGCACGTCGCCCCGGTCTTGGAACATCTTCAGAGAGTCCTGGGTGTCGCGATTGGCTGATTGCAACATCAGCAGCATGACGCAGAGTTGTCCCGCGACGTCGCGCGCGTCCAGCCGATCAGTTTTTTCGAGGATTTGCACCCGTCCCGCCGCCGCTCGGTCCAGCGCCTGCCGATAGGGGTGCTGCCGGTCGGAAAGATGGCGCAAGGTCTGCGTGTAAATCGCCTCGTTGGGCACGATCCAAAGTACGAATCCGGTGTTCTTGTTGAGATAGCGGCCGAATATGCG
>NZ_RZSJ01000227.1:0-8867 GCF_003998025.1 Mesorhizobium sp. M8A.F.Ca.ET.021.01.1.1 | reverse complement strand
CCTGTTCCTCGAGGGCGTCTCCACGCCCGAAGGCCTGGGCGACGAGGCCTGTGGTGCCCGAACGCAGAAAATTGAAGGTGGTGAAGACGACGTCGAAAGCCAGCGCGCCGGCCGCCAGGCCGCCAAGCAAGGCGGCATCACCGAACTGGCCGACGACAGCCGTATCGACCAGGCCGAGCAGCGGCGTCGTCAGATAGGCGAGCGTCATCGGCACGGCGATGGCAAGCACCGAGCGATTGGTGACGGAAAAGGCTCTGGCGTCGGCTGGGATGGCACCGTTGTCCAAAGGATTGCTGCCTTGCTGATTGCGGCTTGATCGGGGAACCGATGTGCCCCATTTTTTGGCCACCGCGCAATCGTCCTTCCGCGACGGCCAACCGAAATCCCGCTCTGGCGCGAAACCGTCCGACCCAGTTTGATGCCCCTGCAGATTGTCCACCACCCCGACTACGACGCCGGCTTCGCCACCAACCATCGCTTTCCGATGAGCAAATATCCGCTGCTGATGGAGGCCTTGCGGGCACGCGGCCTGACCAGCCCAGCGGCGCTCAACACAGCCGAACCCGCGCCCGCGTCATGGCTCGGGCTCGCCCACGCGGCGGACTATGTAGACCAGGTCATCCGCTGCGCCGTGCCTGAAAAAATCGAGCGGGAGATCGGTTTTCCGGTCGGCCCGCGCGTCTCGCTGCGCGCACAGCTTGCCGCCGGCGGCACGGTGGCGGCGGCGCGGCTTGCCTTGCGCCACGGCATCGCCTGCAACACCGCCGGCGGCAGCCATCATGCGCGGCGCGCGCAAGGCGCCGGCTTCTGCACCTTCAACGATGTCGCCGTCGCGTCGCTGGTTCTGTTCGAAGAGGGCGCCGCACACAACGTCCTGGTGGTCGACCTCGACGTGCATCAGGGCGACGGCACGGCGGACGTTCTGGGCGATGAGCCGCGCGCGTTCACCTTTTCCATGCATGGCGAGCGCAATTACCCCGTGCGCAAGATCGCCTCGGACCTCGACGTCGCGCTGCCCGACGGCACGGGCGACGCCGCCTATGTCGAAAGGCTGGCCGCGATCCTGCCGGAGCTCTCGGCGAGAGCGCGTTGGGACATCGTCTTCTACAATGCCGGCGTCGACGTCCATGCAGAGGACCGGCTCGGCAGGTTGGCACTTTCCGACAACGGCCTGCGCGCCCGCGACGAGATGGTCATAGGCCATTTTCGGGCGCTCGGCATTCCTGTCTGCGGTGTCATCGGCGGCGGCTATTCCACCGATGTGCCGGCACTTGCCGCGCGCCACGCCATCCTGTTCGAGGTGGCCTCGGGGTACGCCTGAAAGTCATTTCCGGTAGTTGGCGATCCTGAGCAGGATGAAGGCCGGCACGACGATCGCGGCGCCGAGCAGGATGTAGCCGAGGAAGCGGTCGATGGCGTGGAAGCCGAGATTCCAAAGGTCGATGAAGAACTTCTGGATACCGTAGAACACATCCATCGGCGACCAGCCGAAGGCGTTCATGACTAGGCCGACGAGAAAGGATACCACCAGCAGCTTCAGGACAACCCTGAGCGGCGAGTCGCCGAGAAAGCGCGTCAGTGCGGACAATGCCGTCTCCCGATTGAGATGCCCGGACTCATGGGCACGGCCAAGAGATACGTGCTTGGCGGCCA
Organism: Mesorhizobium sp. M8A.F.Ca.ET.021.01.1.1; assembly: GCF_003998025.1. NCBI lineage: Bacteria > Pseudomonadati > Pseudomonadota > Alphaproteobacteria > Hyphomicrobiales > Phyllobacteriaceae > Mesorhizobium > Mesorhizobium sp. M8A.F.Ca.ET.021.01.1.1. Next base: position 7,214 of record NZ_RZSJ01000227.1, on the reverse strand, counting down.
TCCAGCAAGCCGGCACGAGCCAGGACCGTTGCTAGCGTCCGGCTGCCGTGGAAAGCCCGCAGCGCTCGAGCATCTGCCCCAGAGGCGAGCCCTGTGGAACGGTGCGGCCGATCATCCACTGGCGGAGCGTATGGTCGAACAGATGAATGCACAGCGTACGCGGAGTGCCGATATCCGAAAGCGAAAGGTCCGGATCGAGCAGCATTGCGACCTGATGGTGACTAAGCGGATAGAAGACGTCGATGGGAACCGCGTGACCGATGTCGCCGGTTCTGCTGGCGAAATAGGTGAGCGCCTCGGGGCCCAGCCTGCCCCAGCTATAGTTGGAAATGTGGATCGGCAGGCCGATGAATTTGCGCAACCTGTAGCGCATCAGCCTGGAGCGGTTGAGCCAGGGCACGATGTAATACGGATCTTCCGCGAATTTCAGCATCTCAAGCAGTGTCTGGTTGCCGGCCGGCAATTTCAGCACGGCGCCGTTAAGTTGGTCGCTCGACTGGTAACCAAGGATATAGTCCTGTTTCGGGATGGGCTTGAGACAAAACACGTCGCAATCGACGTACAGGCCGAGCCCTGCTTCCAGGATCTTCAAGCGGTAGAGATTGGAAAAGAGGGACGGACTTCCGTTCGACCTGTAGTAGACGATCCGCTCCCTTGGCATCAGTTTCGACGCGTCGACCGTTTCGACGCCTGGCGGAACATTGCGTGGGGTGTCGTAACAATGAAGATGCACCCGGTGGCCCGCCAGCACGAAGGAACGCAGGCACGCGGCATGCAGGTCGTCCAGGGATGCTCCGATCCAAACGGCATTGACGACAGGTTCGATGGCGCCATCCGGCGCTGCTTCCGGATGTTGCCTGTCCATGCCGATCACTTGCCCTCGATGCCCCTGACCTCTGCCGTGAAATCGCGGATGATCCTGGCGGGCGACCGAAGTTCACGCATGGCTGCCCTGTATCCGGCCGCCCGTTCCTCGAGCTCCCGCATGGGCTGCCAGAGGTCCTTCAGGAGATCGAGCCCAGGACCGCCATATGGGCGAAAATACCGCCCGGCAACCGCATCCAGCGAGCCTGCCGTCACCCCGACCGGCACGCAGCCGGCATAGGCGCATTCGACATATTTCATCAGCTCGACATTGTAGCGCGTCCCGCAAAGGAAGAAGTGGCTGAATTGCGCCGCAAGACCGATGTAGCGCGCATGCGTGAAGTCATGACGGGGTGGCTTGCCATGTTCGGGATATCCCGGGTGTTTCAGGTCGAAGATGAACAGTCGCAGCCAAGGAAAGCGCGCACGCCGGCGACGCAAGGCATAGCGCACCGGGTATAATGTTCTGGAATTGCTGCCCGACAGGAAGACCCCGCGGCGACGGCCGGCCAAGGGAATCTCGACCTCCCGCGAGGTATCGTAGGGATAGGGCAAATGGACCACGCGAGAGACTTTCAGCGTCCCTACGAATGCCAGGAATGGCCCCTCGGGATCATAGGTCGTGGCATAGTGAACGCCGGGATGGTCGGCGCAATCGAAGATGAACCTGACACAGGGGTTGGTTGTCTCCGGCATGTCCGAATCGCTGACCCGGAAAAAGAGCGCGGGCCTGTCGCTTGCGGGGACCGCCAGGTGCTTTTTCAGCACCTCGACGTCTCTGGGCTCCAGGCGATTGTCGACGACGGCGACCTCGCAATGGCCCCTGCCGATCTGGCTGATCGGCCGGGCCTCCCATGAAAACGGCCTGGCGAAGGCCGGGCCCACGCCTGGGTAGATCGCCTTGTCATATGGATGCGTGTCCGAATGGAAATAAATGATTCGCAAAAGCAAATTCCCCCGAATTGCCTGGCACCAGCGAACCGAAGCCCCGCCCTCGAGGCCGATTGCCGTCGGATTTTGTACGCTTCCGCGCGTGAGGCGGGCAACTGGGAAGCCTGTTCATGTCAAACAAGTGATCGAGTTTCCCGGTTGCCCGAGATTCGCAATTCTTAAATATGGGTAAACAATTTCATTTTAATTTATTGAAAATAAAGCACAAAATCGCCGTTTTCCAGTTTTGCGCAATGTGCGTGCAATTTTCACTTGCGAGATACCAGGCGTCTTTCAGGTGACGGACCGCGCGGCGATCTACCCGTACCACATAGCCGGCGAAAGCCGGTCCCAGAACCGCGCGGCCATCCAGAAAGACACCAATCGGAGCTGACCGCCCCAATGGTCAGGGTCCTCAGCAGTTAACCAGCGTATCGGGTGCGGATGCGCGTTTGTGTTGGAGTAATGCAGTGTCCCCTCAAGCAAAGATCGTCCTGACGGCGGGTGCCCTTGCCGTCTGCCTCCTCGGGCCGGCAACAGCCGCCGACCTCTCGCCTGCCTACAACGACCCTCCTGCCTCCCAATGGAGCGGCGCCTATGTCGGCGTCCATGGCGGCACGGCATTCACGGGAATGCCGAACCCGTTCGCCGGCCGAAACGGCTTCAGCGGCGGCGTCCAGGCAGGCTACAACCAACAGATGGGCCCGGCGGTTCTCGGCGCCGAGATCGAAGGTTCCTATCTGGGCGGTGCCGAGCACAATGTCCAGGGCGGCAAGATCAAGGAAAAATGGCGTGGCGCGGCCAAGGCGAAGGCCGGCGTGAGCTTCGACCAGACGCTGCTGTTCGGAACCGGCGGCGTGGCCATGACCAGGTTCGACAAGGGCGACGGCGTGAGCAGCAGCGACGGATGGAAGGTCGGTTACCTCGTCGGCGCCGGCATCGAGCAGGGCTTCGCCGGCGGCCTCTCGGCCAAGGTCGAGTACGACTATGTCCGCACCCCCGGCGTGGAAACGACATCGGCCCTTGGCAAGTCCAAGGAGACGATCGGCAGCCATGAGCTGAAAGCCGGCATCAACTACCGGTTCTAGAAACAGCAGGCGGCCGACCTCGATCGCGCGATGGCCGCAACGGCATCGCGCGGTCTTTTTGTTCTTGATGCCTGGACGCAGACATCCCGCCCGAGGCAACGAAGCATTCCATGCTTGTCGCAATGTCGATGTAATCTTCGCAATCTAGGTCGCCTGCGTGAATTTTCACCATGGGAATCAGCAATGTCCACGCATCGCCCGGGCCGACGGACGTCCAAGCTATTGTTCATTGCGATCGCGCTCGCCTTGGCGGGCTGCGCCTCCGACATCATGAAGAACTATGTCGGACAACCGGTCGAATCGGTCGTTCTGGATTACGGGCCGCCAACGGCGATCGTAGACCTCGGCCAGGGAGAACGCGCCTATCAGTGGCGCCAGGTCTCGACGTCAGCGGTTTCCGGGACATCCAGCGGCGAGGTTCGCCACACAAAACACGGAACCGTCTATGAAGAGACCGAAACGCCCGGCTATATCGAGCGTCAGGAATGCTTCTACACATTTTACGCCCGCGCTTCCGGCGGCCGCTGGTTCATCACCAATTTCCGCCGGCCGAAGCTGGAATGCGAGTGAACCGCCGTGCCGCAAATTCCGCGGCCACGCGCTAAGGAGAACGCCAATGCGCGTCCTGCTGATCGAGGATGAACCGGAAATGGCCTCCGTGCTGAAGGCCGCTCTGGAGCGCCTGGACATCATCGTCGACCATGCCGCGACCTTGGCCGATGCGGAGGCGGTGGCTCGTTTGGGCCATCACGACGCCGTGGTGCTGGACCGCCGGCTGCCGGATGGCGATGGCCTCAGCCTGATCCCGCGCCTGCGCGCCCTGCATCTGGATGTGCCGGTGATCGCGCTGACGGCGATGAGCGGGCTGGAGGACCGGGTTGCCGGGCTCGATGCCGGCGCCGACGATTACATGGTCAAGCCTTTCGCCACGGTGGAACTCGTCGCGCGGCTCCACGCCTTGCACCGCCGCTCGTTCACCTCGCGCGCCAATCAGACAATGGTCGGCCGCCTCACCTATGATTTCCGCCATCGCGAGGCGCTGGTCGAGGATCACGCGCTCGATTTGCCCCGGCGTGAAAGGCTGGTGCTTGAAACGCTGATCCGCCGGCCGGGCCGGACCATCATGCGCAGCGCTCTCGAGGAGGCCGTCTACGCCCTGGACGACGAGATCGGCTCGAATGCGCTCGACGCACATGTGTCGCGGCTGCGCCGCAAGCTCGACGATGTCGCCGCCGGCATCGAGATACGAGCGATCCGCATCTCGGTTATCTCCTGCGGGCAGCCTCGTGAAGAAAGTGCGCGCACGCTCGTTGCAATGGGTCCTGGTCCGCCGGCTGATCCTGCTGCAGGCGGCGACGCTGCTCCTCTTCATCGTCCTGTGCGCGGCAGCCCTTTGGATCGCCAATCCGAGCCTGCTCATCGACAACGAGGCTGCCGTCGCGGCCGTCAAGGATGCCGTCGACCGCGACAAGGACGGCAGGCTGGTCGTCCGTGAAACGGAAGAGCTTACCGCGTTCCGCCAGAGCTTCCCCAATGTCTGGTACATCGTTCGCGACGATAGCGGGCAGAGCGTCCGTTCCGGCACGATCCCGGATGTCTACACCAAGGACTTCGGCGTCCTGCTCGGCGAGGCAGACCACGCCACGATCGGATTCTCCGACAAGGACATGCGGCCGGAAGCCTATATCGAAAACGCTTCGACCAAAGCCGGCGCGGTACGGATCATCGCCGCGACGCAGTCGTCGCGCCAGGAGACCGACGGGCTCGAGATCAACATTTCGGCCACGGTGGAGGTCGCCCGGTATCCGGACGGCAGCAGGAACTGGGAACGCGCGCTGCCGGCGCTGGCGCTCGTCATCGCGATCCTGCTGTTGCCCATCGTCCTCGTCATGGGCGCCACCACACTGGTGACGACGCCGGCCGTGGTCCGCCGCTCCCTTGCCGGCCTTGTCGAAACCGTCCGCCAGGCGGCGCGCATCGATATCGGCACCCGTGCGATGCAGCTGCCGGTCAAGCACGTGCCGCAGGAGATCGCGCCGCTGGTGCATGCCTTCAACGAGGCTCTGGCGCGCCTCGCGCAGGGGTACGACCGGCACAACCGTTTCCTCACCGACGCGGCGCACGAACTGCGCACGCCGATCGCCATCCTGCGTACACGCGCCGAGCTGCTGCGGCAGGAGCCGCAAAGCACGCGGCTGCTGCATGATATCGAGCGCCTGTCGCATCTCGCACAGCAACTGCTCGATCATCAATTGCTCGACCGCCCATCCGACCAGCGCGAGATCGTCGATCTCGACGATCTTGTCAGCCGGGTGGCGGCCGACTTCGCGCCGCTCGCCATCGAGGCCGGCTACGACCTTGCCTTCGAGCCGTCGCCCGACAAGACACGCGTCGAAGTCAACGTGCTGCAGATCGAGCGGGCGCTCGCCAACCTCGTGCGCAACGCCATCGAGCATGGCGGCGGCGGCGGTACCATCACGATTGCGATCGACCGGACGGGTGGCATCGAGGTGCGCGACGAAGGCCCGGGCATTCCCGTGGAAGAGCGCGAGAATGTGTTCGAGCCCTTCTATCGCCTGCAGCCGCAATCGCGCGGGGCCGGGCTGGGACTGAATCTCGCCCGGCAGATCGCGCTGCTGCATGAGGGAACCATCCGTATCCTGGCGGGCTCATGGCGCGGTGCCCGCATCCGCATGGAACTGCCGGTTCGTTCGTGACCCGGCCGTTGACGGCGCCGAACGCATATCGGCCAGCCAGCCAGTGGCCACGCCGGCTCCTGACTTATCTGTTTTCTAACCAATTGCTGCTATTGTCATCTCCACAGTGGGAGCCAGGCTTTGGCGGGAACGGGAAAAATCGGCGCGCACCGCGCACCCATGTTGTCGGTCGTCGTGCCTTGCTACAATGAACGCGCCGGCGTGGCGGAGCTTCATCGGCGTGTCAGCGCGGTATGCCTCGAGCAAAGCCTCCCCTACGAGATCGTGCTCGTCATCGACGGGGCGACCGACGGCACTCGCGAGGCCATTTTCGACCTGGCCGAAAAGGACGACCATGTCGTCGCCATCGATCTTGCACGCAACTACGGCCACCAGATCGCCTTGAGCGCCGGGCTGGAGTTCTGCCGCGGCCAGCGCATTCTCATTCTCGACGCCGATCTCCAGGATCCGCCCGAACTGCTGGGGGCGATGATGGCGAAGATGGATGAAGGCTTCGACGTCGTCTACGGCCAAAGGGTGAAACGGGAGGGCGAGAGCTGGTTCAAGCTGGCCTCCGCCTCGATGTTCTACCGCCTGCTCGGCAGGATGGTCGATGTCGAGATCGCGCCGGACTCCGGAGATTTCCGGCTGATGAGCCGCCGTGCGCTGGACCATCTGATTGCAATGCCCGAACGCTACAGGTTCATTCGCGGCATGGTGAGCTGGATCGGGCTGAGGCAGGTCGCCTTCCCTTATGAACGGCACCGGCGCTTTGCCGGCACCACCCACTATCCGCTGAAGAAGATGGTTCTTCTGGCGATCGACGCAATGACCAGCTTTTCGATCGTGCCTTTGCGCTTTGCCTCGCTGCTGGGGATGATGTTCGGCCTGCTCGGCCTGGTCGTGCTCAGCTATACGCTGTTCGAATGGTCTCGCGGCAATGTGCTGCCCGGCTGGACGAGCCTTGCCGCGATCATGCTTATACTAGGAAGCGTACAGCTTCTGGTGCTGGGCATCTTCGGCGAGTATCTCGGCCGCATGTACATGGAAACGAAGCGGCGGCCGCTCTATTTCGTCAACGAGATCGTTTCGCGCAGCGAGCCAGCCCAGGGTCTGCCCGCGCATCGTCTGCAGGAGATGGCGAAGAGAGCCGCCCGTGCTTGAGGCCGAATTCGACCAGTTTGCGCGCGAGTACCAAGAGCAGCATGCCGCGAGCATAAGGCTTAGTGGCGAGACGCCGGACTTCTTCGCGAAATACAAGATCGACGACGTCGCGGCGACACTGAGTCGGGCCGGCGTGAAACCCAGGCGCATCCTCGACTTCGGTGCCGGCGTCGGCAATTCGCTCGGCCATATGCGCGCAGCGTTTCCCGACAGCGAGATCGTCCTGCTCGATCCTTCGCGGAAATCGCTGGACGTCGCCAGCAAGCGCTTCCCCGATCAGGCCTCGTTCACGCATTTCGACGGCCAGACAATCCCCTTCGCCGACCATAGCTTCGACCTTGCCTTCGCGGCTTGCGTTTTCCATCACATCCCCGAAAACCTTCAGATCGGATTGTTCGCCGAAATCGGCAGGGTGCTGGCCAATGGCGGCAGTTTCTTTGTCTTCGAGCACAATCCGTGGAATCCCTTGACC
>NZ_RZSJ01000226.1:0-8885 GCF_003998025.1 Mesorhizobium sp. M8A.F.Ca.ET.021.01.1.1 | reverse complement strand
GCCAAGCCCGACATGCTGCTCGACAATGGCGCCGATCTTGCCGCCGGCATCGTCGAGCGGGGCAGGGCGGCATCGATCCTGGGCGGTACCGAGGAGACGACATCGGGCGGCGACCGGCTGCGTGGCGAGCTGGCCGGCAAGGTGCCGTTCCCCTCCATCGTCATCAATGACAGCCCACTGAAGGCGATCGGCGAGAACAAGCACGCGGTCGGCCAATCGGTAGTGGAAAGTTTCATGCGCATCACCAATCTGATGATCCCCGGCCGCCGCTTCTGCGTCATCGGCTATGGCTGGTGCGGGCGCGGCATCGCGCAATATCTGCGAGCGCTGGGCGGACGCGTCGCCATCGTCGAGATCGACGAGATCAAGGCGCTGGAGGCGGCGCTCGACGGCTACCGCGTGGCGCCGCTCGCCGACCTGGCGCCATGGGCGGAAGTGTTCATCACCGCCACCGGCCGCGCCGGCGTGCTGCCGGCGGCGGCGATTTCGCAAACGCGGGATGGCGCGGTGCTGGCCAATTCCGGGCATTTTCCGTGGGAGATCGACACTGAGGGTCTCGCTGCCATGACCAGCGTCGTCACCGATCTGGACGGCGCTCTACGGCGTCTCGATCTCGCCAATGGGCGGCATGTCATCCTCGTCGCCGAGGGACGCATGTTCAACCTTGCCGGAATCGAGCCGAAGGGCAATTCGATCGAGTCCATGGATATCGGCTTCATGCTGCAGGCGCTGTCGCTTGAGCGTGTAGCCAAGGGCGCAGGGTTGGCGGCGGGCGCGCAGCCGGTGCCCGACGACATCAACCGGCGCATCGCCCGGTTGATGACGGCTTCGATGGGAGCCGCCTTGTAGCTATGGTAGGCCCATGATTCTAGGCTGGTCCGAGAAGGATTATGGGGCATGGCTGGCAAGACCGCGGAAGCGCCGGACTATTCGGTTCCGGCCCTGGAAAAGGCATTCGACATCATCGAACTGCTGGCCGAGCAGAAGGACGGGCTGAACCAGGGCCAGATTTCCGAAGCGGTCGGACGCTCGATCCATCAGATCTACCGCGTGCTGCAGGCGCTGGAGCGGCGCGGCTACATCTTCCGCGACCGCCCGGCCGGGCCGTATTTCCTGTCGCCGCGCCTGTTCGAACTGGCGCACCGGCACGAGCCGCTGCGCGGCCTCGTCCAGGCGGCGCTGCCTTCGATGCGGCGGCTGTCCGACGCCATCCAGCAATCCTGCAACCTCGGCGTCCACAATGCCGGCAGGGTGCTGATCCTGGCGCAGGTGGAAAGTCCGGCGGCGTTCGGCTTCCGCGTGCGCGTCGGCGCCGAGTTTCCGCTGTTCGGCACCGCGACCGGGCGCACGCTGATGGCGTTCCAGCCGCAGGACAGAGTCAATCAATGGCTGCAAGCCTCCGGCATTGCTGACGAAAAGGGCGATGTGCGTGAGGCGCTTGCCGGCATTCGCGCCGCCGGCCACGAAGAGGTGGCGGACGGGCTGCAGCCGGGCGTCATCGATCTTGCCTTCCCGGTCATCGGGCCGTTCGGCCATTCGGTCGCGGCACTCACCGTGCCCTATGTGGCGACCACCTACAGCATGCTCGACCTTGCCACCGTGCGCCGCCATGCCGCGCAAGCGGCGCACGAGATCGCCCTCGTGCTGGCGCCCGAGCCCTCGCAATAACGACGGCAACCGCAGGGACGGGCAGGCCGCCGCCGTGGTGTGTGATGATGCCTCGCTGTCCTCCACGGAGGATCTTGCAAGCGTGGTGTCGCCAACGACGCCCCCCTAACGGCTTGCCACCTTGTGGCGCAGAACGAGGCGGTATTCGTGCCAGATCAGCCAGATGACGACGAGGTCGAATATGGTGAGCACGATCAGCCCCGCGGAGCGGGTATAGCTGAAGCGGTAGAGCTGGTAGACGATGAACAGCAGCAAGGCGACCAGCGAGGCCGGATAGGCCCACAGCTTCCCCCTCAGCAGCCCCGCCACCAGGGCAATCTTGATGAGGCCATGGCTGAGAAGGTAAAATGCGTAGAAATGCTGCGTGCCGACGGAGAAATGGTTCGCCGCGTCCATCAGATGGCCGGCGATGAAATCATGCGGGTCCTCGACCAGTTCTTCCTGCGTCAGCCTGTTCACCAGCGACACGATGGTGCTGGTGCTGACAAAGGCGAGGAGCAAGCCGCCGACGCATTCGATGAGCGCATGTGCGCCCTTTAGCAGCAGGCTGACTTCGAAAATCTGGTGGACACGCTGCTCGTTCATGGCTCTCCTGCCATTTGGTGTGGCGGCTCGACGATAAGGTGAATTGATGGACGTGACGGCTACACATTGGATCAATTCGGCGGCGGGAATAAGCCCGGCGCTGGATCTGATCATGATCTCGGTGACGAAATTCGGTGTCCCGCTCCTGATCGCCTGCGTGGTCCTGCAATGGTGGAGCAGGACGGACCGGACCCACGTCCGCCATGCCGCGATCGCGGCGGGGTTGTCTTTCCTGATCGGACTTGGCGCCAACCAGATCATCCTGCTTTTCGTGCATCGCGTGCGTCCCTACGACGCCGGTGTGACCCATCTCATCATTCCCGCCAGCGCCGACTGGTCGTTCCCCTCGGATCACGCGACGGCGGCTTTCGCCATCGTTGCCGCATTCGCCCTGCAGGCGCTTCCCGGACGCGCGCTGATTTTCGGAGCCGTGGCGGTGCTGATCTGCTGGTCGAGGCTGTTTGTGGGCACCCATTACGTCACGGATGTGCTTGGCGGTGCCTTGATCGGCATTGCCGCGGCGGTGCTCGTCCGCGTCCTCTACCGTGAGGATTCGCGGCTCGACCGGCTGGCGACAAGTATCCTGTGATGGAAATCGGTCGTCGAACAGGCCTTGCGTGCAATCCTGCCGGGGCAAGTTCGGAAAGACCGGTCCATAATGTTGCCCGGCGTGGTTCCGGTCGCGTCGCTGCAGCAATGTCGCTGCATTCGTGACCGGTTCCCTCGACACCACGCCGATCGTCAAGGCCATCGCCATCGATGCCGACCCGGCCAAGGTCTGGCGGGTGCTGACGACGCCGGCACTGATCGCGCAATGGATGTCCGACGAAGAGCTTGATGTCAGCCTCGAGGCGCATGCCGGCGGCGCGATCGTGATACGCGGCGTGCTGCATGGCATGCCGTTCGAGAACCACGGCGCGGTCCGGGCCTTCGAGCCGGACAAGAGCTTCGCCTACAGCTATTGGAGCACGCTGTCGGCCTCGCGCCTGGCTGATATGCCGGAAAACCACACTGTGGTCGGCTTCGCACTCGAGCCGGCGGATCAGGGAACGCTGCTGACCTTGACGCTGAGCGGCTTCGCCGAACCGTCGATCCGTCCGCATGCCAATCTTTACTGGGGGCCGACCTTGCGGATCCTGAAGGCGATGTGCGAACGCCCCTAGAGCCGTTCCGCATTTCACGGAATCGCCGAACGGCTCTAACTCTTTGTTTTTACGCAATCCCGAACGGAAAACCGTTTCACACTTTTCCTGGAATTGCTCTAAGGCGTGGTGGGCTTCATCGACGGGTCCGTCGCGTCTCGCTCCTTGCGGCGCCGGGCGAGGTCGCGGATGCGGTCGGCGACCTTGCTGTCCACCGGGTTGTAGACGGTCAGGCTGAGGTCCGGCCGGCCATCGACCGCGAAGGCCGAATATTCGAGCTCGATGTCGCCGAGTTCGGGGTGCTTCAGGCGCTTGGTCCCGTCGCCATGGGCGAGCACGTCGTTCTCCCGCCACAGGGCGGCGAATTCGGGGCTGGCGCCGCACAATTCCTCCACCAGTTGGGCGACCTCGGACACCGCGCCGGCGCGCGCCGCATCGGCCCGGAACGCGCCGACCACGAAACGGGCAAGGTTCTCCCAATCGTGCTGCTTGGCGCGGATGGCGGGGCTCAGGAACATGAAGCGCAGTATGTTGCGCTGGCCGGCGGGCAAGGTGCTGTAGTCGGTCATTACGACTTGCGCGGCGCTGTTCCAGGCGACGACATCCCAGGTCGCCGTCTTGATCAGGGCAGGGCTTGCCTCGAGCGTGTCGATCAGGCGCTGCAGCCTGGGGCTGACGCCGTCGGCGCGGAGGTAGCGGACCTCGGGCGGGCGCCCCAGCCCCAGCATGAAAAGATGTTCGCGCTCGGCCTCGGTCAGCAGCAGGCCCTTGGCGATGCGGTTCAGCACGTCGGCCGAGGGTGCGCCGCCGCGGCCCTGTTCCAGCCATGTGTACCAGGTCGGGCTGATGTTGGCGCGCTGGGCAACCTCTTCGCGGCGCAGCCCAGGCGTGCGCCTGCGCCCGGAGAAGCCGAACGACGAGGGGTCGAGCCGGGTGCGCCGGTCTTTCAGGAACGCAGCGAGCGAGCCGTTGGAGGCGTTGGGCATCCTGTTAGCCATTATACCATGATAAGATCACTACTTTAATGGAATAATAGAGCAGCGATATTACGCAGGCAACCCAGGAGATTTTGCATGCGTATCTTTCTCACCGGCGCGACCGGCTTCATCGGTTCGGCGCTCGTTCCCGAACTTCTTCAGGCCGGCCATCAGGTGGTCGGCGTTACCCGTTCCGAGGCGGGCGCGCAGGCGTTGGCAGCCGCCGGCGCCGAGGTGTATCGCGGAACCCTCGAGGATCCGAAAAGCCTGCGCGACGGCGCGGCCAAGGCTGAGGCCGTGATCCACACCGCGTTCGACCATGATTTCTCGCGGTTTGTCGAGAATTGCGAAAAGGACAGCCGTGTCATCGCCGCGCTTGGCGAGGCGCTCGCCGGCTCCGACCGGCCGCTGGTGATCACGTCGGGCGTCGGCATGGGCAGCCCCGGCCATGGCCAACTGGCGGTCGAGGATGTCTTCAACGCCGGTCACGCGAATCCCCGCATCGCCTCGGAACTCGCCGGCAATGCCTTGTTGGAGGCCGGCATCAATCTTTCGGTACTGCGCCTGCCGCAGGTGCATGACACGAGGAAGCAAGGCCTCATCTCGCCGCTCATCGAGATCGCGCGCCAGAAGGGCGTTTCGGCCTATGTCGGCGAAGGCCGCAATCGCTTTTCGGCGGGCCATGTGCTCGACGCCGCGCGCCTCTACCGGCTCGCGGTGGAAAAGCGCCAACCCGGCGCGCGCTATCACGCCGTCGGCGAGGAAGGCGTCGAGGTGCGCGCGATCGCCGAGGCGCTTGGCCGGGGCCTGAACCTGCCGGTCGTTTCGATCGCGCCGGAAAAGGCGGCGGAGCATTTCGGCTGGATGGCGATGTTCGCCCCCATGGACCTGCCGGCCTCCAGCGCGCTGACCCAGGCGCGGCACGGCTGGCATCCGACCGGCCCGACGCTGATCGCCGATCTCGACGCCATGCGATACTGATGGGTGGTAGCAACGTTCGGAATTGGCCGAGGCTTCTAAACTTCGTCATCCCAGGGCGCAGCAGGAGCGAAGCTCCGTCGCGGAGACCCTGGGATCCATTCCGTGACCTGGGCCGAAGAGCGCAGCGGAGCAGAATTCTTCACTGTGGCGGGGCTCAGGAGTCCCGGCATGGATCCTCGGGTCTGCGCTGCGTCGCTACGCTCCTTGCTCCGCCCGTGGATGACGAAACGATGGAGGCATGCAGTCCAAAAACGCAAGCACGAGATCAGCCAGCGCTGACAGCATAGCGCAAGTGAACAAGCCCGTGCGCCAGTGCTTCGCAACTCGTCAGAGACAGTTGCATCTTGCTCGCCAGGCCGGCCTCGCCGAACTCGACAAAGCCCTGGTTCGCCGCCCGCGCATCGAGCGCGGGGGCAATGAGAAGGCTGAGCTCATCGACAAGCCCGGCCGCGAAGAAGGAGCCGTTGATGCCGGCGCCGCCTTCGAGCAGCAGCCGGCGGATGCCGAGTTCGCGCCCGAGCACGTCGAGCATCGCGGCGAGATCGATGTCGGGCGTTTGCGAAACGACATAGGACACGCCGTCGGCTGCCAGTTCGGCCAGATGGCTGTCCTGGACATCACGCCCGAGCAGCACCACGACATGATCGCCGCCGATGTCGGGCTTGGCAAAATGCAGCTTGCCGGAGGCATCGAGCGCCAAGGCATAGCTGCCCGCGTCGCGCCGCGCGAAATGATGCGGCCGCTCGACCTTGCCAGCATGCGCCGGCGGGTGCGCGCCGGCCTTGCTCATCTCGGCCATGGTGACGCGGCCGACGATCCAGGCGTCGCCTTCGAGGTCGTTGTGGATCTGTTCATAGAGGCCAGACCATTCGGCCCGGCTGCCGTCGGGGCTTTCGGTATAGCGGCTCGGATGAAGGCCGCCGTCGAGCGAGGCAAGCATATGGCAGATGATGTGCGGCTTCATATGGGTGTCTCCGTTTGTCGGCGTTGGCCAGTCCAAAGGTAATGCCGGGTCGGAAAAATGGAAGTCGACGTGGCGTGCCTTGAGGCTCCAAGCCCCGGCAGGTAGCATGACGGGATTTCAGCGACCCGGACCAGAGCATGGCGAACATGATCCTGTTTCACTCGGTTCTTGGCCTGCGCCGGATCGAACGTGATCTTGCCGAGCGCGTCCGCGCCAGCGGCCATGCCGTCACGCTGCCAGACCTTTATCAGGGTGCGGCGACGGACGATCTCGATGAAGGATTCGCGATCAAGGCACGGATCGGTTGGGACGCCATCTGCCTAAAGGCGCGGGAGGCTTTGGCCTCGACGCCGGGCGATGCGGTGCTGGCCGGCATCTCGATGGGCGCCGGCGTGGTGGCGGAATTCTGGGCGTCGCGTCCGCTGGCCGCGGGTGTCCTGCTGTTGCATGGTTTGGCGACCGTGCCTGCGAACACGCGCCCGGGCCTGCCGGTTCAACTGCATGTCGCGGACACCGATCCACTTTTCCCCGAGCCGGATGTCCGCGCCTGGCAGGAAAGTGCGGAGGCAGCGAGAGCGGATGTGCAGGTCTTCCGCTATCCAAACTCGGGACATTATTTTTCCGACCCGGCACTGCCCGACTATAATGGAACGGCCGCCGCGCAACTTTGGAGCCGCACTTTGACGTTCCTGACATAGAAGAGCCTTCAGGCCCCAAGAATCCAAAATTCAGACAATTCCGACAAGTCGCTGTCCGGCTCTGTTATATCGATGTTGCACAAACGGTTGACCCTGGGTTAGCATCCTCTTGTTGACGCCGATCGGAGGAGTTTTGGCGGCGGTCAGCTGGAGCGGCATGCGTTCTTGGCGCAAGGAGGATGCTCCAACACTTTAACCGGCGCATGATCCTTCCTGAAACCGGTCCCGGTTTTTAGGGACAGTGCGCTTCTGTGGAGGAGGAACCCATGAACAGACGCGAATTCCTGATGACGTCCGTGGCCGCGGGCGCCATGATGCTGGCCGCACGCTCGGCTTTCGCCGAGGACAAACTCACCATTCTCGGCTCGGTGCCCAGTCTCGGCTTTCCGTTCTTCGTGCACATGCTGAACGAGATCAAGGCCGAAGCGCAGGCGCAAGGCGTCAACCTGACCGAGAGCGACGGCCAGAACTCGGCCACCAAGCAGACCGCCGACATCGAGGCGGCCCTGGTGCAGAAGGTCAACGCCATCGTCATCTCGCCGCTCGACGTCAACGCGCTGGCGCCAGCCATCGAGGAAGCGGTCAAGGCCGGCGTTCCCGTGGTGACGATCGACCGCCGCGTCGACGGTGTCCAGGGCATCCTTGCCCATGTCGGCGCCGACAATGTGAAGGGCGGCGAGGCGGAAGCGAGCGCCGTGGTGGCGGCATTCCCCAATGGCGCCAAGCTGTTCCACCTGCAGGGCCAGCCGGGCGCGGGTCCCGCGATCGACCGCAACAAGGGCGTGCACAATGTGCTCGATCCGCTGAAGGACAAGTACCAGATCATCTATGAGCAGACCGCCAACTTCGCCCGCGCCGAGGCGCTGACGGTGACGGAAGCCGGCCTTGCCGCCAACGGCAAGCCGGACGCCATCATCTGCGCCAATGACGACATGGCGCTGGGCGCGCTCGAAGCGTGCGCCGCGCGCAACTTCACCGACGTCAAGATCTACGGCTTCGACGCGCTGCCCGAAGCGCTGGTCGCCGTGCGCGACGGGAAGCTCGCCGGCACGGTCGAACAGTTCCCCGGCAAGCAGTCGCGCACCGCCGTGCAGATCGCGGTCGCCTACGCCAAGGACAAGACCGAGCCGAAGGAAAAGCTGGTACTGTTGACGCCCATCGTTATCGGCAAGGACAATTTGGATAAGGCGGAGCGTCTGAACGAGACGAAGTAGGCTGGATTGGTGAGGCCGGTGGGGCACGCCCCCCTCTGGCCTGCCGGACATCTCCCCCACGAGGGGGGAGATCAGCAGCTTCTTTCGACCGCGCCTCTCTTGCAACGTTTGAGATTGGCGAAAGCCTTCACGACATCCAATCTCCCCCCTCGTGGGGGAGATGTCCGGTAGGACAGAGGGGGGCGTGCCCCGCTGCCTGCCGCAATCCGGGAGCCATCCTTGCCAGCTGAAGCCGCATCCCCCGTCCTGCTTGCCGTCGAAGGCGTCACCAAGCATTTCGCCGGCGTCACCGCGCTGAGCGATGTTTCGCTCGATGTCCATCCCGGCGAAATCCTCGGCCTGCTTGGCGAAAACGGCGCGGGAAAATCGACGCTGTTGAAAATCCTGTCCGGCGTCATGCCGCCGTCCAGCGGCCGCATCACCTTCGACGGCGCCGACTATCAGCCGGCGAGCCCGCAGGACGCCAAGCGGCTGGGCATCGTCACCATCTACCAGGAGCTCAGCCTGATCCCGACGCTGACCGTGGCGGAGAACATCTTCATCGGCCGCGCGCCGACCGGGCCGCTTGGCCTGGTGAGCTGGCGCAGGATGGAGCAGGATTCCCGCGCCATCATTGCCCGCGTCGGTCTCTCCATCGACCCGATGACGCCGGTGTC
>NZ_RZSJ01000225.1:0-8903 GCF_003998025.1 Mesorhizobium sp. M8A.F.Ca.ET.021.01.1.1 | reverse complement strand
GCTCTGCATCCAGCCGCCGCGCATGCCCAGCGCCAGCAGGCGCTCGCGGTCGGCGGCGCTCGCCAGCGTCACCTCGAAATGGACATGGGTCCGCATGCCGTCGGGCATAAAGCTCACGGTATGGCGGCTCCGGCCCGGCGGATTGCCGGCCCATTCGCGGATTTCCGGATCCGGTTCGTCGCAATAGCTCAGCCTGACGTTCTCGACGACTTCGAGATAGC
Organism: Mesorhizobium sp. M8A.F.Ca.ET.021.01.1.1; assembly: GCF_003998025.1. NCBI lineage: Bacteria > Pseudomonadati > Pseudomonadota > Alphaproteobacteria > Hyphomicrobiales > Phyllobacteriaceae > Mesorhizobium > Mesorhizobium sp. M8A.F.Ca.ET.021.01.1.1. The sequence goes on along the minus strand of NZ_RZSJ01000225.1, from coordinate 8,682 downwards.
TGCCCTGGTTGCGGTAGAGCGTGCCGCTGGCGGTCAGCATATCGATGCGCCAGCGGCCACCGACGCGCACGTCGAGCACGCAGTGAGGAATGGTGCAATCCTTGATGCCCCACCATTGCGCCACCAGCCTGGGGTCGGTCCACAGCCGAAAGACGCGTGCCACCGGAGCCTGGAACACCCGTTCGATGGCGAAGCTGCGCTCGGCGGTATCTTGGACGCTCTCGCTCATGGCGCCTTGTCCGCGTCGCGCCGCAGCAGATCCTCCATGCGGTCGAAGCGGCCTTCCCAGAGTTTTCGGTAGTCGTCGAGCCAGCGGTCGATGTCGCGCAGCGGCTTGAGCTCGATGCGGCTCAGATGTTTCTGCGCCGCCCGGCTGCGGGTGACGAGGCCGGCCTGCTCCAGCACGCCGACATGTTTGGAGACGGCCCGCACGGTGAGCGCGAAGGGTTGCGCGAGCTCGGCGACCGAGGCCTCGCCATCGAGCAGCCGGGCAAGGATCGCGCGCCGCGTCGGATCGGCGAGCGCGGCGAATGTTTGGTCGAGGGAAAATTCAGCAGCCATTTTTGGAACCAATCAGTTCTAGAACTAATTGGTTCTATAAACGGCTTGCCTTACCTCGTCAACGAGCTTTCGGAAACCGCGAGAGATGGCGCGCTCGCCGGGGAGAACGTTTCCACCCCGGCAAGCGTGGCTTTGGAAGCTCAGGCGGCTGCCTTTTCGGCCGCGTTGCCGTTCAGGATCTGGATCGCATCCGCCGGCAGCCTAAGTTCGGCCGCTGCCAGGTTCTCCCTGAGATGCCCGACCGACGAGGTGCCGGGGATGAGCAGGATGTTGGGCGCGCGCTGCAACAGCCAGGCGAGCGCCACCTGCATGGGAGTCGCGCCGAGCTTTTGCGCGACGTCGGCAAGCGTGCTCGACTGCAGCGGCGTGAAACCGCCGAGCGGGAAGAACGGCACATAAGCGATGCCGTCGGCGGCAAGCTCGTCGATCAGCGCATCATCCTGGCGGTGCGCGATGTTGTATTGGTTCTGCACGCAGACGATGTCGACCATGCGGCGCCCCTGCGCGATCTGTTTGCGGGTGACGTTGCTCAGGCCGATATGGCGCACAAGCCCCTGGCGCTGCAGGTCGGCGAGCGTGTCGAGCTGCGGCTCGAGCGACCCTTCGGCGGGTCCGTGGATGCCATGCATGGAGCGCAGGTTCACGACCTCAATCACATCCAGTCCGAGATTACGCAGATTGTCGTGCACGGCCTGCGTCAACTCCTGAGGCGACATTGCGGGGATCCACGATGCATCCGCGCCGCGCCGGGCACTGATCTTGGTGACGATGGTGAGGTTGGCGGGGTAGGGGTGCAGCGCCTCGCGGATGATCTGGTTGGTGACGTGCGGACCGTAGAAATCCGATGTGTCGATGTGGTCGACGCTGCTGGCAATCGCCTCGCGCAGCACGGCAAGGGCTGCCTCGCGGTCCTTCGGCGGGCCGAAGACGCCCGGTCCAGCCAGTTGCATGGCGCCGTAGCCGAGGCGCTTCACGGTGCGGTCGCCGAGCTTGAAGCTTCCGGCCTTGCTGACGTCGGTCATGGTGTCGTCTCCATTGGATCAGCCAGATATAGACAAGGCGCGCCTGCACGATAAATATGGTGCAATCGGCACGGCCTGTGCGGAAAGGCGAACAATGGCGGCGAATCTCGGCGACCTCCAGGCATTCATGGCGGTGGCGCGCGCCGGCGGCTTTCGCGAGGCGGCCCGGGTGGGCGGCGTCAGCGCTTCCAGCCTCTCGGAGACGGTGCGGCGGCTGGAGAGCGAACTCGGCGTGCGGCTTCTCAACCGCACCACGCGCAGCGTGGCGCCGACCGAGGCCGGCGCGCGCCTGCTCGAACGGCTCGGTCCGGCGCTCGGCGAGGTAGAGGCAGCGCTCGACGTGGTCAACGGTTTTCGCGGCCGGCCGGCCGGCACGTTGCGGCTCAACGTGCCTGTCGTCGCGGCGAAACTGGTGCTGCCGCGCCTGTTGCCGCCCTTCCTCGCGGCCTATCCCGACATTCGCCTGGAAGTGACCGCCGAGGACAGTTTCGTCGACATACTGGCGAGCGGCTGCGATGCCGGCATCCGCTATGACGAGCGGCTGGAGCAGGACATGATCGCCGTGCCGATCGGCCCGCGCCGCCAGCGCTTCGCCACCGCCGCCGCGACGGCCTATCTCGACCGGCGCGGCCGGCCCGAGCACCCGCGCGACCTGCTCGACCACGCCTGCCTGCGCGGACGCTTCGCCAGCGGCTTCACGCCGCCCTGGGAGTTCGAACGCGACGGCGAGGAGGTGAGCGTCGAGCCGACCGGCCCGCTGCTGGTCAGCACCGGCACCGCAATGGCGCTCGCGCTCGAGGTGGCCGTCGCCGGCGGCGGCATTGTCAGTCTGTTCGAGGACTGGCTGCATCCCTATTTCGACGATGGCAGGCTGGAGCCGGTGCTGGAGCCCTGGTGGCAGGAATTTTCAGGCCCGTACCTCTACTATCCCGGCCGCCGCCTGACGCCGGCGCCGCTGCGCGCGTTCATCGACTTTGTCGCTGGGATGCGGTGGGACTGATCCCGTACCGAAATCGCTGCAGGTTTGCGCCGGCCTTTTCGGCGTGTCGCCGCGCTTGCTTTCGACCAAAGGGCAAATCCCCGATGTAACACTTTGTTGTCATTGAGGGCCTATCGAGGAGGCGATACGGCGAAAGCCCGGTGAAAGGAAAGGCGCGCAATGGGTTCGCCCTGGTCCGAATTGCTGGCCAATCTCGCGGTCGTCGCGATGTTCGTTTCAGTCTGGATCCACACCCATGTGTGGCTGGATCGCTGGCCGGCCGCCGCGAAGGCAGCGGCCTTCGGCCTGCTGATGGGCGCCGGCGCCATCGTCCTGATGCTGACACCCATGCAGTTGCAGCCGGGCGTGTTCGCCGATCTCAGGGCGACGATGATTGCCGTTGCCGGCTTCTTCGGCGGCCCTGTCGCCGGCATCGTCGCCGGGGTCATGGCCGGTGCCTTCCGGACTTTCGAGGGCGGCATCGGCGCCTTCGCCGGCGCCGTGGGCATCGCGGCCGCCATGCTGGTTGGCGTTGCCGGCAACCTTGCCCTGAAGGGCCGCCGCGCCACCATGATCGACATCATGATCCTTGGCGCGGCCGCCGCGGCGGCGTCACTGCTTGGCCTCAGCGTGCTGCCGCGGGATGTCCTGCAGATGGTGCTGCCGAAGGTGGCGCTGCCGTCCTCCCTGCTCATCTTCGTCTCGGTGGTGCTGTCGGGGCTGACGCTCTACCAGGAGCGGCGTCGCCTCGAAGCGCTGCAGTCCCGGCGCATCTACAAGGCCGTGGTGGAGACGCTGCCCGATTGCCTCAACGTCAAGGATCTCGACGGGCGGTTCATCGCGGCCAATCCGGCGACGGCGGAACTGATGCATGCGACCGACGCCAAGGCACTGATCGGCAAAACGGATTTCGACTTCTTTCCGCGTGGGACGGCGCAGGGCTTCCGCGAGGACGAGCTTGCCGTGCTGGCCTCGGGCGCTTCGTCGACCATCGAACAGCGCCTTCACCACGAGGACGGCACCGATGGCTGGCTGGCGACCTTGAAGGCGCCCTTTCGGGATCGGAGCGGAGCCATCATCGGCCTGATCACGCACAATCGCGATATCACCGTTCGCAAGCAGCTTGAGAACGAGCTGGCGGAAAGCCAGGCAAGGCTCGGAGACGCCCTGACGCACATGGCCGACGGCCTGGTGATGTTCGATCCGGACGGCAGGCTGGTGCTGTGCAACGCCCGGTACCGCGCCATGTTTCCGAAGACGGCGGACATGAGGGTGCCGGGTGCCGATTACCGCGACATCCTGCGCGCCTCGGCGGAGCGCGGCGAAGGGACCACGCCGCCGGACGCGGTCGAAGACTGGATCGCCGGCATCATGGCCGCGCAGAAGCTCGTCAGTCACCGCCAGGTCCAGCTTGCCGACGGGCGCTGGCTCGATGTGCGCACCCGGCCGACTGGCGATGGCGGCAGCCTCAGCGTGTTTTCCGACATCACCGAGGCCAAGCAGGTCGAGGCCGAACTGATGGCCGCCAATGAGAAGCTGAACCTTCTGGCGCACCGTGACGGCCTGACCGAACTGTTGACGCGGCGCGCCTTCGACGAAGCGCTGGCGCGCGAATTCGCCCGCGCCAGCCGCAACGCAATGCCGCTCAGTCTGCTCATCATCGACGTCGATTGGTTCAAGCGGTTCAACGACTATTACGGCCATCCGGCGGGCGATGAATGCCTGCGCGTCGTCAGCCGCTGCATCGAGGCGGCAGCCCGCCGGCCGGCGGACGCGGCCGCCCGCTATGGCGGCGAGGAGTTCGCGCTCATCCTGCCGGAGACCGATGCGCGGGGCGCCTTCGTCATCGCCGAAAACCTCAGGAGCAAGGTGCGCGACCTCGCTCTTGGGCATGCCGGCAGCGAAAAAGGCATCGTTACCGTCAGCATCGGTGTCGGCACCTTCGATGCCGGCGGCGCCGCCATGGAGATCGCCGATCTTTTGAATCGTGCGGACGAGGCGCTCTACGGCGCCAAGGCCGCGGGGCGGGACCGAGTGCATGGATGGCGTCCTCACCTCAGCGACCAACGCGCGACCGGTTCGCGGCGCAAGACTTGAGTCTTCCTAGGCCTAGGGCCGGGCTGCCGGGTAGAATCCGAGGGTGAACTGGCGATTGCCTGAATGAGGATTCGGCGGGCGCCTCTCTCTCAGTTGCTTCAACCGTTGTGGCCTGAATCCATGCTTACGGGATCGAGCTTCACAAGCCGAGCTTTCGCCTCGCCGACGCGTTGTTGCGCGGATCGTATCCTGTCGCAAAGCCTCAGATTGATACCGACGCCACAGTCCTCGTCCAGCATCGCGTTTGCACGTTCCAGGGCAAGTTCCGCTCGGTTGAGGCGCTGCCTCGCCCGGGCCAGTTCCAAGGTCAGAAGTTCCATTACTCCGCTTCCGTGGTTGCGGTCCCTTCCACTGGGAAACCCTCGCCGATTGGTTTGGTTCCGGGCTGTTCGGGCGCGGCTGCATTCGCTGGCGCGCATGCCCATGATGCCCGTCAGGACGGCCTCGGACGGGCAATGCTGGTGTCGAAAGTGCCTGGGAGGACAGGGGCGCCACCGCGGCCGGTCGACGATGTCGTCATCGTGTCAACCGGCACAATGATGACCATGCGAGCGTGCTGCTCCGGCCATAATGGCTTTCCGAAAAGGAAGAAGGTGCTGGCGAGAAAACAAACCAGCAAGAGGATGGCCAAGGTGTTGGCGATGATGTCACCAAGTTGCATTTTCCCTCTCCTCCAAATCACGCATCGACAATCGTGAACGGGCATCAGCGGATGCCGAGCCCTCCGCCAAAGCAGGCGGGCTGTCCTTCTCGAAGCGGGCTGCTACCAGCTCGACGTGAAGGTGACGAGCAATGCGGGGATCAACGCCGATAACGGGACCGCCATCAGCAGCACCATCTCGATAAGACGGGTTTCCTTGTCGCCGAACATCACAACCTCCTCCCGTCTCGGCCCGATGCCGGGGAATTCAGGGTTCGCTCACCAACTGGACGCAGTGAGCGAACCCTATTGGCGCAGGAAGGGACGTAGCTGCGCCAATTCGCTAAAACATGGGGCTGCTTGCTGATATCAGTCAGCTGCCTGCCATCACGGAGCGACAACGAGTGCGAAAGGCGACCGTTCCCGGCGGGAGCGGCGGCAGGACCATTGCGTTCTTGAATGGGACCTAAGTCCGAGGTTGGCCCGACCGAAGCCCGACCGGGGAACGTTCATCCGTGCCTGAAGTTCGATCCTCAGCGCGGCGACAATCCTGTGCTGTGCCGATTTCAAATGGAGGAATTCATGAACAAGAATCTTGCCGCCGTAGCCGCGGTTCTGTTGCTCGCGGGTGTCGGCGCAGCCGCCGCCGAAGACGTCATCATCCAGCCCGAGCAGGAAACGGTGATCAAGGAATATGTGAAGAAGCAGCCGCTGGCTTCGGTGAAGGTTCCCGGCGTCGAACTCAGCCTCGGCACGGCTCTGCCCGACACGGTCGAGCTTCACGAAGTCCCCAATGTCAAATATCGCTACACCGTGATCGACAACCGGACGGTGATCGTGGATCCGGGCACCCACAAAATCATCAAGATCATCCAGTAACAACGCCCGGCCCGCTGCCGGACTGGTGGCGGGCCGGCTGCAACTGGGTGCCCGCGCAATCAGAATTTGCGCGGGTCGATACCCTTGGTGCCCGGCCCATAAGGGCTTGGATAAATCTCGCCGATGGTCATCAGTTCGATCCCGCCGTCGAGCGTCGAGCCGATGATCCTGACCTCGGGATCATCGCAGCAGAACTCCCAGATCACCTGCCGGCATTCGGCGCATGGCACGCCGGAATAGGGGCCGTGGCAGACGATTGCCTCGATCTGGCGCTCGCCGGCGGCGGCCATCTGCATCACAGCGTTACGCTCGGCATGCACCGATTGCTGCAACGTGACGACCTCGACGTTGCAGGCGGAAAACAGCCGGCCCGACGCGGTGCGCACGGCCGAGCCGACCTTGTGGTTGGAATAGGGCGTGTAGGCCTTGTCGCGGGCCTGCGCGGCGGCCGTGACGAGCGCCTGATCGGCGCTCGAAAGTCTGTCGAAGCTGGTCTTCAGCATTGGTCTCTCCGCATCGGGGCTCCATCCCGCATTGATTCAGGATGGAATTCTAACTCGTTGCTTCTTCTTGATCTTCCGTGCTCACGCGGGTTGCCGTTCCGATCGCATCAAGAGCCCCGCGACGAAGGGGACGACCGAGAGGATGAAGCCGATCAGCGAGGGTGGAATGCCGCCGGGTTCGCCCATCAGCACCAGGATCGCGGTCGAGCCGGCGCCGACGACGATGGTCGCGAGCATCGACCACGACGGAATGCGCCAGCCGAAGGTGGCCGACAGCACCGGCAACAGCAGGCCCGGCACATAGACCGAGAATCCGAGCATCAGGATGGTGACGATGCCGGGTACCGACAGCGCCACGACCAGCGCCGCCAGGCCGAGCACGAGCAGCAGGATGCGGCTGGTCCACAGCCTTTCCTTGTCGCTGGCGCCGGGCCGCAACCGCGAGATCACGTCGCGCTGCAAGGTGGTGGCGGTGATCAGCAGCGTGGTGCTCGCCGTCGACATCGCCACCGCCAGGAAGGCGGCGACCAGGACCCCGATGACGCCGTGCGGCAGAAGCTGCACCATCAGGTCGGGCATGGCGTTGACCGGGTTGGCATCGGCCGGCAGCAGCGCCTTGGCGGCGACGCCGAGGAAGGTGAGGATGACGCCGAACACCGCCATGATGACGAAGCCGTTGATCAGGCCCTTGCGCGCGGTGTCCGGCGAATTGGCCGAGAAGACGCGCTGGAAGCCGATCGTGTCGATGAAGCCGGCGGGCAGCAGCAGGAACCAGACGAACAGCGTCGCCGGCGGCACGTTGGCGAACAGATCGTAGAAGCCGGGAATGTCCTTCGTCGCCTCATAGATATGCTGCACGCCGGGCCCGAAGATGACGAACAGCGGCGCCACCACGCCGATGACGATGAGGAAGATGACGGCCTGCAGCACGTCGGTCGCCACCACGGCGAGGAAGCCGCCGAGCATGGTGTAGACGATGACGACCAGGAAGGCGACGATGGCGCCGGTCTTCGGGTCCATACCCGAGAACAGGGTGAACACCATGGAGATGCCGAAGACCTGCGCCGCCGCCCAGGCAAGGTAGTTCCAGCTGGTGACCAGCGAGGCGGCGACGCGCACGGAAGCCGGATAATCCTGCGCGACGATGTCCGGTGTCGTCACATGCATGCGCTGGCGCACGATTTTCGCCAGGAAGATGCCCATCAGCAAAAGGCCGATCGGGAAGGTGTACCACCACCATGCGCCCGCTATGCCATAGCGCACCACCATTTCGGGTGTGCCGAACAGGCCGGCAAGCCCGGTCCATGAGGCGAAGGCCGAGATGGTCAGCCAGAGCGGCCCCATGCGCCGGCCGGCGACGATGTAATCTTCTTCGGTCTTGATCGAGCGGGCGAAATACAGCCCGATGCCCGTGACCGCCACGAGATAGACGGCGACGATCGCTATATCCAGATTTCCCATTCTGTACCCCTTCCATGCAAAGCCGATGACGCGCGCCAGTTTCTGGAGCGCCGCACTGTCCTGTCGGTTGCCCTCTTCGCGGGGCTTGACGACCCTCTACAATATTTGTCACATGCAAAAAACTTTTTTGCAAGTGCTGAATCTGGATCGCGATCGGAGACTTCGAATGACCCAAGCCCATACCAATCCGGCTGATGCCAATCCGGCTGACACCGAACTGGTCGAGCGCGGCCGCGCCCGGATTGCCTGGATCCGTTCGCGGATGGCGCTGCTGGCCGGCCTGCGCGAGGAATTCCGGCGGACGCGGCCTTTCGCCGGCCGGCGCATCGGGGTCTCACTGCATGTAGAACCCAAGACCGCTGTGCTGCTCGAAGTGCTGGCCGACGGTGGCGCCGGGATCGTCGGCACCGGCAATCACGGCTCGACGCAGGACGATGTCGTCGCCTTCCTGCAAAGCCGGGGCATCGGCATGTTCGGCCGCCGTGCCGATACGCTGGCCGATCATCACGCCAATCTGGCGCGGGTGCTGGACGCCAAGCC
>NZ_RZSJ01000224.1:0-8981 GCF_003998025.1 Mesorhizobium sp. M8A.F.Ca.ET.021.01.1.1 | reverse complement strand
GGCAAGCGTCTGCTTGGCGGCGGCAAGTCCCGTCTCGGCATCGCGAATGCGCTGCGCCAGAAGGTCGATGGCGAAGCGATCCTTCAGGCCGTCCTCGGCCCGTGCGCTCGCGCCGTCGAGCAATGTTCTGATCAGGCTAAGCATGGTTCTTCTCCCTTCGAAGTTTCTGTGAACAATGTTCACGATGCCAACGTAACAGGAAATGAACACTGTTCAAGAGCTTTTTTGAACGCTGTTCACGATGCGCGGCATATGGTAAACGAAGCGGCATCGGGTCGCGAACAGCAGGCCATCCGCAAGGCGCGCTCATTCAGAAGGAAAAGCATGGCACTGGACAAGGAAGAGGCGGGCGAGCGGGTGCTGGCCATTGCCGAGACGCTGCTCAACGAAGGCGGCATGGACAATCTGAAGGCCAGGACCATCGCCGAACAGGCGGGCATCTCGGTCGGCTCGGTCTACAATCTGTTTTCCGATCTCGACGGTGTGCACCGCGCCGTCAACATGCGGCTGCTCGACCGGCTGGGTGTCGCGGGGGCGGCGGCGATGGCCGACCTTGGCAGGCGCGGCATCACCGACGTGCGCCAACGGCTGATGGCACTGGCCGGCGCCTATGTGCGCTTCGTCGAGGCTCATCCCGGCAGCTGGCCGGCGCTGCTTGCCTTCAACAGGCGGCGTCCGGTGCTGACCGAGCCCGATGTCTATGAGGCGCGGCTCGACCAGTTGTTCGAGATCATCGCCAGTGTCCTTGCCGATGGCGGCTTCGATCTCGACGAGGACACGCGCCGGATCGCCGCGCGAACCCTCTGGTCAAGCGTGCACGGCATCGTCACCAGCGGTTATGCGGCCAGGTCCGTGCGCCGGCAGGCGGACGAGATCGACCAGCAGATCGCGCTCCTCGTCTGTGTCTTCATCAGGGGGCTGGAACGAGGCGGCACATTCGCGCATGCTGGGAAAACAACGTCGTGAATCGCATACCGACGGCGGTCGTAGGCGACAAGGAGATTTGAGCGATGTCTTTTCTGAAACGTCTTTTCGGCGGCGGTGGCGGCGAAGCGGCCGAGCCTGCAAGTGCCGCGCCCGCCAAGCAGGTCGAACACAAGGGGTTCACGATCAGCGCCACGCCCTACAAGACCGAGGGCCAGTACCAGACCTGCGGCGTCGTCTCCAAGGAGGTCGATGGCGTGGTGAAGGAGCACAAATTCATCCGCGCCGACCGCTTTGCCGGGCTGGACGATGCCGTCGATATCTCGATCAAGAAGGGCATCCAGCTCGTCGACGAGCAGGGCGAGCGAATTTTCGGCTAGGGCACAAGACGCGCCATACCTTACCGAAGCAGATGCATCAGTTCGTCCGGGATTGAGTGACCGCCGGCGCGGGAGCAACCGTCGGCGTCGGTGCGGCCGTCGCCGGGGGAGTGGCCTTGGCCTCAGATCCACCAATGACATAGCCCGGCTCTTCCGAGTACGAATAGACCTTCGTTACGATGCCTGATTTGAGCGCTTCAGCGTCCCAGACGTTATATAGGCCCTGCGGTGTTGCCAGCCCCATCATGGCGAACACATCGGCGCTGTTGAGGCCCATTTGGTCGAAATAATCTGACATCATCTGCTTCAGCGCCGGATCAGCCACGGTCGAAATTTCATCGAGATTTCTTCTGCCGTTGTGCATTCGGGGTTTGTTCCGGCCGTTCGTTATCTGATGGACGGCGATACGGGCAGTGGCAGCCGCGGCGCGAACCCGGCCTCCGGCCAAGGCCCATGGGCAAGCCGAGAAACAGTACGCCCCGCCAGAATGAACTTCCCCTTCCGACCAGCCGTCCCTAACGATCTTTTCCGGACAGCGCGGAACCAGCATCGGGCAGCCATTCAACTGCGTCCTGCCTATCGCGGTTTCGAGGTTGGCGTCCCGGATCATGTGCCCGATCGCAAGCGCCGCATCCACGTTTCCGCCGCCGGACTGAAACACGATCGGAAGTCTCTGGCCCTTCAGACTCCGCAGAAACTTCTCAAATTGTCTATCTGTATCAGGTTTAATGATACCTTCTGCGGATATCCATTGAATGCAGCTTACATTGCAATCGCCGTTCCGAACCAAAATGAAATTCATAGGCCATTCTTCGGGCGCTTTCTGCTTTGCGGCGCCCGACGAGGTGCCAACCAAGGTCAGGGACGCAAGGAAACCTGCGACAATCAAGCGAAAGACTGCCCGCAAGCCCAGGCGAGTTGCCATGATGGAAAACCCCCACAAACAAAAGAAGAACCCTCGAGCACTCCGTTTGAAGCGCTCGAGGTCCCCATATCAGCCGGTGTGCCGTCAGGGTATCATCCGCGCTTTTGGATGACGCCGTAGAGCACGTTGCGGTTCTCGCCGAAGTACACCTGCGCCTCGACGGTGTTGCGGTCGACGCTGGCATTGATGATGTTCCACATGTCGACCTCCGACCGCAGCAGCAGCACCCAGTCCATGAACGTTTCCCGGTAGCCGGCGTCAGGAGTGCCCTCGGCGTAGTTCGCAAACAGGAATGTCCCGTTCGGCTTCAGCATCTGCAGGCATGTCTTGGTGAGTTTCACGGCGACATTGTGCTGGAGGTAGTCGTAAAGGCCCGACGCATAGATGAGATCGAACTTGCCAAGCTTTTGGCTCCTGGTGAGCACGGTGCGTACCGAGCCGTCGATGGCCTCGACCGCGGTGCCCTGGAAGTCGCGCGCGATCAGTCCGACGCTCTGGGGATCCTGGTCGAGCGCGACCCAGCGCTTGAGGCGGCCCTCGGCCAATGCGGTCGAACGGTTCGCTTCGCGCAGATGGCCGGCCGCGATCGCCAGGACTTCGGTTTCGGGTCCATTCTTGGCCGCGGTTTCATCGACATAGCGGGTCAGCAGATCGCGGCGTTCCCGTGCCGCGACGCATGACGGAACGTTCTGGGTATGGCTGTAAAGCGCCTTGCCGATCTCCGAGGCGCTTGCCACGCTCTCGGCCACGTGCGGGTCACAATAGATGTAGTCGAGCAACTGCGCGTCGCCGGAATACCCCCTGGGCTTGGTGAAGGACCAATGCGTCAGCGGATCCTCGAGAAAGTACTTCTGGAGCGGGTGGTTCTGCACCAGCGGTATCAAGGCTTGCCACACGTCGGGATGGACCTTAGCACGCAGCGCGTTGAGGAGCGACAGCAGGCGGCGAACAATCTCGGCGGGAGATTTTTGCTGCTCGACCTGTTGCTGTGTCGTCTGGAGGATGAGCGCCAGCTCCGCGCGAGCGGTTTCGAACGCTTCGCCGTGATGCTCGGGCTTTCCGCGACGGAGACCACCGGCAATCGCCTCCGCCGTAATCAGACTCTGGCCGTCAAAGACAGTTTGCACACCAAGGCTCCATAGTTAACAGTCAGTTAACTTATTGCTTAGAATACTCGGTTTGCCAATGTCGGCTCGCGGGCATTTTATCGGTATGATTAATTTCCCGCTAACCATGTCAATTCTTTGAGGTTTTTAAGGAGGGGATTCCGGGTTCGAGTTAACGGAAACTTGTCCTGCATCATTGCATTTGATCGCGCGGCAAGACGTGTCGTGCCCAAGGAGTCGGTCTGCGTTGGGGGCAGAAGCTGCAAAAGAATTCGGAACGCGAGATGCCCTTCAGCCGGGATTCGTCGTGAACGAACGCGCGTCGTCCAGAGTGGCAGATGCGGTGGATTCGGAACCGCACGACCCGCGCCAGGAACTGGGGGCGGCTGAACTTCGCATCCTTTACCGGACGGAAGCCCAGGCGAAGCGAAGAAAGGAGGCCAGGCCGGGCCTTTGGATCGCCGTCGTCATCTATGTCTTGTTTTCGGTATCGGATCTGCTGCTGATACCGGATGTCGCGGCCCTTACGATCACGGCCCGCTTCGCTGTCGGACTGACCGCACTGTTGGTTCTGGAAGCACAGCTTCGCCGGGGAGTCGCCACGGACTGGCTTGACGTGACCTGCGCCGGGGCCATCATCTTCGGTTATCTCGGCTGGCTTTGCCCTGCCTCCATGGGCGAGAACAAGGAAAGCGTCGCCTATTACATGGTCTTCGGCACCATCTTCATGATGAGTGCCAATCTTTTCTTCACGTTCCGGTTCAAAGTGTCGATCATAACGTCGACCATAATTTTGTGTATCTTGTATGTGGTGAACTACTTTCTACCGGCGTCGCTGACATACAAGATGGTATTCGGCACTTTCTACGTTTCGTGCTTCACGTTCACGTCCTATGTGAACTGGAAGCTGAACGAAGAGCGCTACAACGTCTTCCTGAACGCGCTGGAAGCCAAGATCCAGCACAATGAGGCCACCGAGCGCGGCAAGGCCCTGCTCAGGCTGTCGCGGACGGATCCGCTTACAGGTCTGGAGAACCGGCGCGCGATCGACGAGAAACTGCGCGACTACTGGAATGACTGGCAAAAGCTTGGCCATGGTTTTGCGGCGATCCTCATCGACGTCGACTTCTTCAAGAAGTTCAACGACTGCTATGGCCATCAGGAAGGCGATCGTTGCCTGATCCAGGTCGCCAATGCGCTCCGCGAGTTGATCAAGCAATATGACGGCTCCATCGGCCGCTATGGCGGTGAGGAATTCATCGTCCTGGCCCGCATGGGCAGGAAAGACCAGGTCGCGGATCTCGCGGAAGCCATTTGCCGCACGGTCGAGAACCTGGCGATCGCGCACGAGTTGCGGCGGGACGGCATCGCGATCGTGACGGCGAGCGTGGGCGCCGCATTCACCAGGAAGCAGACCGCCGCCAAGCTGGAAAAGATCATCCACGAGGCCGATCGAGCGCTCTATCTGGCAAAAGCCAGCGGCCGAAACTGTGTCCGGCTGTTCGATCCGACCGATCCCCAGAGCAGCGACGAGAGCGAGAACCTGGCGGCTTTGCTGAAGATCGCGATCGGCCAGGATCTCGTTTCGCTCGTCTATCAGCCCATCCAGGACGTCGCGTCGGGCAGGGTCGAGGCCGTGGAGGCGCTGATGCGCCTCAAGATGCTGGACGGCACCCTGGTTCCGCCGAGCCTGTTCATTCCCGTCGCGGAGCGAACCGGCGCCATCCTCGAGCTCGGGCGTTGGGCAATAAGGACGGTGTGCGCCGAGCTCCTGGCGCAGGATCACGTGCGCGTCGTCAGCGTCAACGTCTCGCCGATCCAGCTCAAGACGCCCGGCTTCGCGACATCGGTCGCGACCATTCTGGGCGAGACCGGCGTGACCGGCAACAGGCTGGCCTTCGAGATCACCGAAGGGCTGGAGATGGAGATGCACTCCGACATCCTGCGCTGCATCAGCGACCTGAAGCTGCTCGGGATCAGGATTTGGCTCGATGATTTCGGGACGGGCTTCGCCGGCCTTTCGTGGCTTCGTCTCATCGATTTCGATACGGTCAAGATCGACCGCTCGTTTCTCCACGACTGCGGCACCCCCAAGGGCATGGCGATGCTGCAGGACATCATCGCGCTGGTCAGAAATCGCGGCCACAAAATCCTGGTCGAAGGGGTGGAGACCGAGGAGCAGATGCTCCTCATGCGCCAGTTCGGCATAGACAAGGTCCAGGGCTTTCATGTCGGCCGCCCGGCTCCGGCCGCGATTTTCCAGGCCAAACGGGCCGTTCAAAAACGGCCGTTCACGGTCCTCAAGTCGGCGTGACGCCGAAGCAGGCGGTGGCTTGACCGGCCATTGGCCCGTCAAGCCCGCGTGTTTCTGGCCGCGATTGCCGTCCGGTCGTGCCTACAGCATGTCGCGGCGAATAGGATTCGCCCGACCTGCTGTAGGTGATTTTATGCATGTCGTTATGCCGGAACCGAGGACACTTCCGGGCGGCATGCATTATGCCGTCTGGAACGTCCTGCGTGGCAGCGGCGGGAAGGCGATGGCTATGCCCGCGGCGCCCAGTCCGATGAGAGCCGAGCCGATGAACAGCCAATGGTAGCTGGCATAAGCGTCGAAGATCATGCCGCCGGCAAGCGGCCCCAGCGCCATGCCGAGGCTGGAGAGCATGGTGGCGGCGCCGAACACGGTGCCGAGGATGCGCTGGCCGAACTATTCACGCGCCAGCACCGCGTAGAGCGGCATGACGCCGCCATAGGTGGCGCCGAAGATGACGGCCAGCATATAGAACTGGTCGAGCTGGCTGATCGAGAGATAGGCGGCAATGACGATCGCCTGGATCGCCAGCCCGGCGATCAGCACCGGCTTGACGCCGAGCCTGTCGGCAAGCACGCCGTAGAGCAGCCTGCCGCCGAGCCCAGCCAGACCCTCGACACTGTAGATCGAGACAGCGGCCATCGGGGCGACGCCGCACAGCATGGCGTAACTGACCATGTGAAAGATCGGGCCGGAATGGGCCGCGCAGCAGGCGAAGAAGGTCAGCCCCAGCACGATGAATTGCGGCGAGCGCAGCGCCTGCCCGACCGTCAGGCCGGCGCCTTCGGCGACTGGCGCCGCGGCCGCATCGGAGGCGGCGGGCTTCGGCGGCTGGCGCACCAGAAGGACGGCGGGCAATAGGAGCACCCAGGCCAGGAGGCCGATGTCGAACATGGCGGTGCGCCATTCATAGGCCGAAATCAGCCAGCGGGCCAAGGGCGAGATCGTCATCGGCGCCACGCCCATGCCGGCCGAGACCAGCGATACCGCCAGCCCGCGATTGGTGTCGAACCAGCCTGAGGTCAGCGCGATCATGGGCGCGAAGAAGGCGCTGGCCGCAAGCCCGACGAGCACGCCATAGGTGATCTGGAAGGTGAGAAGCGAACCGGCGCGGCTTGCCAGCACCAGCGCCAGCCCGAGCAGCACGGCACCGATCGTCACGACGATTCGGGCGCCGAAGCGGTCAGACAGGGCGCCCCAGGCGAATCCGCCGAGGCCCATCACCAGGAAGTTGAGCGTCATGGCGCTCGAAATGCCCGCGCGCGACCAGTTGGTATCGAGCGCCATGGGTTCGAGGAAGATCGCCAGCGAGAACATGGTGCCGATGGCGACGCAGGACATCAGCGCGCCAGCCGCGACGATGACCCAACGGTAGGAAAGGTTCATGGTTTTCTCCCATGCCGGAACGCAGTCTTGAGGCGGCACGGTCCAGCTTCGCCGTGCCCTTGCGTCCGTAGGACGCCGGCATCGGCGTTCATCCTACAATCCGGTTGCATTTTTTATCCAGTCTGGATGCCCGGATTGCGGCGGTGCCCCGAAATACTGGCTCCCTGAATTTGACCTCCATTTTCGATCGTGCTTTCGAGTTGCAAGCTGCTGCATTCCTGGCCTGTCCTAGATCGGCAGTTCCGACGTGTATTTGATCGTCTGGCTCGGCACGTCGGTCTTGACGTTCTGCACGCCCTTGATGCGGCTGAGATGTTCCGACTGGAAGCGGCGGTAGTCGTCGATGCCGGCTGCCACCACGCGCACCATGGCGTCGCAGTCGCCCAGCATGAGATAGCATTCCATCACTTGCGGCAGCTTGGCCACCTCGGTGGCGAAATGTTCGATCGTGTCCTCGTCCTGCGCCTTCAGCCAGATGCGGGTGAAGAAGGTGAGGCCCTTGCCGATGCTGGCCGGATTGATCACGGCGACATAGCGGTCGATGATGCAGGCTTCCTCCAGCAGCTTGACGCGCCGCAGGCAAGGCGAGGGCGACAGGCCGACCTCATTTGCCAGATCATTGTTGGCCATGCGGCCGTCGCGCTGCAGCGCCCGCAGGATGCGCTTGTCGATGTCGTCGAGCTTCATGGTGTTGAATTCCATTTTCCTGGCAATATGTGACAGTGAATGCCAAAATTGGCTCAAAGACAACAATCTTCGCAACCAAATTGCCGAGAAGTGTGGGTATGTTTTGCTCCTGACACCCAAGAAATTTCAAACGCGGGGCAGGGCGGCTGTGAGGCTGGCCTGTGGCAGACCATGAGCATTTCACAGGCAGTCGAAGCGGCCGGCAATGGTTCGCAATCCGAGTTCCGTCGTGGTGTGACGTCCTGCGCGCCGGTGCAGGTCGGCACCATTCCCTACGCGCTGGTGCTTGGCGCCCAGGCCACGCAGAAGGGGCTGAGCACGGTCGAGTTATCGATGATGACCGGGCTGAACTTCGCCGGCGGCTCGGAATTCGCGGCGATCCAGCTGTGGACGTCGCCGCCGCATATCCTCCTCATCGTCGCCATCACCTTCCTGGTCAACAGCCGTCATTTGCTGATGGGAGCGGCGCTGGCGCCATTCCTGCGCGAACTGCCGCGGCGCAAGGTTTTCCCGGCGCTGTTCCTCATGTGCGACGAAAGCTGGGCGCTGGGCCTGGCCGACGCCAAGCAGCGCGCCGCCGCGGGCATCGGCCCGGCCTTCAGCCCGCGCTACTATATGGGCGCCGCGCTGGCGATGTATCTCACCTGGGTGGCTTTCACCTCGCTCGGCGCCTTGCTCGGCCCGATGCTGGGCGATGTCGGGACCTATGGTTTCGACATGGCGTTTCCGGCCGTCTTCCTGGTGCTGATGCGCGGCATGTGGAAGAGCGTGGCGGCGGCGCGGCCCTGGCTGGTCAGCCTAGTCGTCGCGGCCCTTGTCTATCTCTTCATTCCCGGCGCCTGGTATGTCGCGGCGGGTGCGGTGTCGGGGCTGCTTGCTGCCTGGTTGATGGCAGGTGATGCATGATCGACATGACAACCCTTTTCACCATCGTGCTGATGGCCGGAGTCACCTATCTCACACGGATCGGCGGCTATGTCGTCCTGCGCAACCGTGTGCTGAGCGCGCGGGCGACCGCGGTGATGGAGGCGGCACCCGGTTGCGTGCTGATCTCGGTCATCGCGCCGGCCTTCGTGTCGCGCAATCCCGCCGACCTTCTGGCGCTGGCCATCACCTTCATCGCCGCGACGCGGCTTTCGATGCTGCCGACCGTGCTGATCGGCGTCGCTTCGGCGGCCCTGCTCAGGCTTTTCATTGGCTAAAACGAAAAAGGCAGGCGCGAACGCCTGCCTTTCGAGTTCAGATGATCGCGAGCCTTACGC
>NZ_RZSJ01000223.1:0-8994 GCF_003998025.1 Mesorhizobium sp. M8A.F.Ca.ET.021.01.1.1 | reverse complement strand
GCTTGCGCGCCAGATTGTCCTGACCGGCGATCTTGGCGCCGATCAGCCGGGCGGCAAGATAGTGTGACTTCGTTGCGGTTGTTCTCAGAGAGGAACTGGCGATCGCGGCCTTGTTGGTGTCGCCAAGCATGAGTTCGCCGGCGAAAAGTCCAAAATCCCACCATGTCGGATGACCGCTGGAGGCGTCCACCGCCTGGGCCAGGATCGGCGTCCCCTCGGCATAGCGGCCGGCGAAAATCAGCCCGTAGCCATAAGCGGCGGCCATGGCGAGATCGTAGGGATTGAGGTCATAGGCCTTGCGCATCCAGCGCAGCGCCTCGTCGGCGTTGCCAAGACGGGAATTGATGTAGCCGTAGGAACGATGCGCGTAGGGACTGGTCGGCCCCATCTGCACGGCGCGATGGGCGAATGTCATCGCCTTCTCGATCGTGGCATCCGGCGGATAGGCGTAGTGGTCGTTCACGGCCTCCAGGTGGAGCGAGGCGATTTCCGAATAGACCAACGGTGATTTGGCGCCGTTTTCGGCGAGGGTTTCGAGGCAGCGATAGGCGGCCTCGTGGGTCCTGGCGTTCTGGTCGAGATAATATTTGTCGTTGAGCGTCAGGCATTGCGTGAGGGCGGTTTGTATGCCGCTCTGTTCGAGATAGCCGTAGATCGTGCCGGAAGCGGGAAGAGCGGACGTCAAGATGCCGGCTATACGGCTCTCGACGGTGGTCGGCGCGCTGTCGGCGGCGGTCAGGTTGCGCGACAAAAGCACCCGTCCGGTGGCCACGCTCTGCAGCTCGATCGTGATGTCACCCGTATCCGGCCCAGGCAGGATATCGAAGATGAAGCTCGTCGCGCTAGCGACCGGATCGGCCTTGTTGACGATGTCGCGACCGATGAAGTCGATCGTATCGAAGCCGCTCAGTCCGGCACGCAGCGTTGCGGCGACACGGCTGGCATCCGTGCCACTGGCCTTGACGGCGATGTAGACCAGCGGCAAAGCCTCGCTGGCGGCGGACGGCGCGATGCTGCCGGTCAGGGTCGCGGTCTCGAGCGTTGCCGCAGGGTCGCCGCCTGCCAGCAGCGCACCGCTGCCCTGACGCAATATCAGAACGCCGAGCATGGCTATGACCACGGCGATCGCCATCCAGAAGAACCGGAGATGGCGTGCCACCGAGGGCTCCGGCGCCGCCGCCGGTGCCAGCAATGCAGCGGCGGCAATGGCATCACCGGGGGGCTCGGATGGTGCCCCTACGGCTTCGATCTGCTCGGCGGGTTTCGCAGGTTCCGGCAAGCGGATCGCGTTGAGCTCATAGGCCGGGACATAGCTGCCGCGCGGTATCGCTATGCGAAACGGCTCCGCGACGCCTTCATTGGCGAAATATTGCTGCAGCAGCTCGCGTAGCCTGCCCGCCTGCACGCGTACCACCGCGTCGGTCGAAGGATCGAAATCGCCATCCTTGCCGAAGACATCCATGGCGATGGAAAAGCCCTTGAGCCGGTCGGCTTCGCCTGCCTGTTCGCGCTCGACAAGATAACGCAACAGCTTGCGTGCACGCTCGGATCGTCCGAACGTTTCGCTGGCAAGCAGTCGCTCTAGTGTCTCGCGCACTGCGGGGGCGGCAGGCGTGGCATGCTGCAAGTGTCGATCCTCTCGAAGTCGGCACAGGTTGAGGCGCGATCATATAGTTCCCGCACCGGCACACAAGTATGCACCCATTATGCGATCGCGTACCTCACCGGAGAATACTCTGGTGGTTAACGGCCCTGCCGGTATAAGCCACGGCATGGTCGTGAGAGTCGGCATCGGCCAGTCGAGGCCAGAGCCTTTTGCGGGCTTGAAAAAGTGGCGGCGCGGAGAGCTGTTCCTGCCTCCGGCGCCGCCGACCGGCCGATGCTACCGCGCCTTGCGACCGACGATACGATTGGCCGCCGACGTCACCGCTTCCAGCGAGGCGGCGACGATGTTGGTGTTGATGCCGGCGCCGAACAGCTTGCCCCTGGGATATTCCATCTCGACATAGGAGATGGCCGACGCGTTCGAGCCGCGCTGCAACGAGTGCTCGGAATAATCGAGCACCGACATGTCGACGCCGACATGGCGCGACAGCGCATCGACGAAGCCGTCGATCGGGCCCGTGCCGGTGCCTGATATCGTCACTTCCTTGCCATTGTCGAGGATGACCGCCTCGATCACCCGCCGGCCCTTGACCTCGGTATCGGGATAGGTGTGGTGGTCGAGGAATTTCAGCCGCGCGCCCGGCTGGTCGACATAGGTCTCCAGGAAGCGCTCGTAAATGCGCTTGGCCGGAACCTCCTTGCCTTCGGCATCGGTGATCGCCTGGATCGCCTGGCTGAACTCGATCTGCAGGTTGCGCGGCAGATTGAGGCCGTAATCGGCCTGCAGCACATAGGCGATGCCGCCCTTGCCCGATTGCGAGTTGATGCGGATGATCGCCTCGTAGCTGCGGCCGACATCGGCCGGGTCGATCGGCAGATAGGGCACTTCCCAGTGCGGCGTGTTGGCCTTCTTCAGCGCCTTCATGCCCTTGTTGATGGCGTCCTGGTGCGAGCCGGAAAAGGCCGTGTAGACGAGTTCGCCGACATAGGGATGGCGCTCGGGAATCTTCAGCTGATTCGAATATTCATAGACGTCCTTCATCCGGTTGATGTCGGAGCAGTCGATGCCCGGATCGACGCCTTGCGTGTACATGTTGAGCGCCAGGGTGACGATGTCGACATTGCCGGTGCGCTCGCCATTGCCGAACAGCGTGCCTTCGACGCGGTCGGCACCAGCCATCAGACCGAGTTCGGTGGTGGCGATGCCGGTGCCGCGGTCATTGTGCGGATGCAGGGAGATGATCAGGTTTTCCCTGGCGTCGAGGTTGCGGCACATCCACTCGATGCGGTCGGCATAGATGTTGGGCGTCGACATCTCGACGGTCGACGGCAGGTTGATGATCAGCTTGTTGTCAGGCGTCGGCCTGACGATCTCGGTGACGGCGTTGCAAATCTCCAGCGCGACCTCGAGTTCGGTGCCGGTGAAGCTCTCCGGCGAATATTCGAAACGGTAGCCGCCGCCCGCCTTGGCCGCCATGTCGGTGATCATCTTGGCGGCGTCGGTGGCGATGCGCTTGATGCCGCCGACATCCTTCTCGAAGACGACGCGGCGCTGCAATTCGCTGGTCGAGTTGTAGAAATGCACGATCGGGTTGGTGGCGCCGTTGAGCGCCTCGAAGGTGCGGCTGATCAGTTCGGGCCGGCACTGGACCAGCACCTGCAATGACACATCGGCCGGCACATTGCCTTCCTCGATGCACCAGCGGGCGAAGTCGAAGTCAGTTTGCGAAGCCGACGGGAAGCCGATCTCGATCTCCTCGAAACCCATGTCGAGCAGCAGCGCGAACATGCGCGCCTTGCGCTCGTGGCCCATCGGATCGATCAGTGCCTGGTTGCCGTCGCGCAGGTCGACCGAGCACCAGATCGGGGCCTTGTCGATCACCTTCGAGGGCCAGGTCCGGTCGGTGAGACCGACCGTAGGATAAGGTTGGTATTTTCGGGCTGCGTCCGGCATGCCCCGGCCGACCTGCTTGCCGGTCGCGGCCTCGCTGGCGCGGATGTCTTCTCGTGCGTTCATCGTCGTTTCTCCCGGCGGCTGGCGGTCCACCTTTCAGGCGGATGTGGTGCCAAGCGGCGCCTTTACCAGATTTTCGTTCGCTTGATATGATTTGCCAAGGAGCATGCGCTTGCGCGGCGGTTCGACCGCCGGGCGCTCCTTCAGCGAACCCGGCGATCGCCGATAAGGCCGAGAAGAAGCAGGGTCGAGGCAAGCGCGCGAACGGTCTCGCCGGCAAAGCCGGTCTGACGGGAAGCGGTGGTGGCGCGCGTGTTCATGGCCGCTCTCATACAGGAGCGGCCTGCTGGAGGCAAGCGGGGCCGGCCCGGTCGAATTTTATCCCTGACGCGGACGCTCTTCCCCGCGCGCCGCAAATGCGCCAGACTTGAACGGTGGCGGGGTGCCGCCGGCAGGGGGTCGTCCATGAATTTCGTGTTCTTCTCGCCGCATTTTCCCGCCAACGGCGCCGATTTCTGCGACCGGCTGAAGAAGGCCGGCGCGACCGTGCTCGGGATTGGCGATGCACCCTTTGACGCTCTGGACGGCAAGCTGAAGGCAGCGCTTTCGGAATACTACCGTATCGCCGACATGGAAGACTACGATGCGGTGTTCCGGGCGATCGGGCATTTCATCCACAAATGGGGGCGCATCGACCGGTTCGAATCGCTCAACGAGCACTGGCTGGAACTGGAAGCCAACATCCGCACCGACTTCAACATCTATGGCACCAAGCTCGATTTCGTGAAGAATCTGAAGCGCAAGAGCCGCATGCGCGCCTTCTTCCGCAAGAGCGGCGTCGAGACCATAGCGCAGCGCAAATGCTCCGACCGGGCCGGCGCCATGACCTTCATCCGCCGCGTCGGCTATCCCGTGGTGGTAAAACCGGATTCCGGCTCCGGCGCTTCGAACACGTTCAAGATCTCGAATGCGAAAGAACTCGACCAGTTCTTCCGGGACAAGCCGGAGGATGTGACCTTCGTCATGGAGCAGTTCATCGAGGGGCTGGTGGTGACCTATGACGGGCTGGTCAACCGCGACGGCGAGGTGGTGCTGGCGGCCAGCCATCGCTACGACCAGAGCGTCATGGAGGTGGTCAACAAAGACCGCCACATGAGTTACACCTGCTTTCCCCGGATCAGGCCTGTCGTCGAGGAGGCCGGCCGCAAGATCCTGAAAGCATTCGACGTGCGCGAACGCTTTTTCCACATCGAACTGTTCGAGACCAGGGACGATCGCATCATCGCTCTGGAGGTCAACATGCGCCCGCCCGGCGCCTGGATGACCGACGCGATCAACTACACGTTCGACATCGACGTCTATGCGGCCTGGGCAGACATGGTCGTGAGGGACGCAGCCGGCGGCCCCTATGAAGGCAAGTATTTCACCGCCTATGCCAGCCGCAAGCGCCACCTCGACTATTTGCACAGCCATGCGGACGTGCTAGCCGCGCACCGCGACAAGATCGTCCACCATCAGGCCATCGAGAAGGTTTTCAGCCGCGCCATGGGAGATTACGCCTACCAGATGCGCTCGAAGGATCAGGCGGAGCTGCGCGAGGCGGTTGCCTATATCCACGCGGAAAAGGCTTGAGGACATGGACATTTCCTATCACAAGGCTTTCGCCCGCAATCTCGGCCGCGACATGGAGTACAAGCGCTATGGCCATGCCGGCCGGCCCGTCGTGGTGTTCCCGACCTCGCAGGGCCGGTTCTACCAGTTCGAGGATTCCGGCGGGGTGGGCGCGCTCGCCGAATTCATCGACACCGGCCGCATCCAGTTGTTCACGGTGGACGGCATCGATTCGGAATCCTTCTTCGACAAGCGTGCCGACCCCGCGCACCGCATCGCCCGCCACGAGGCCTATTTCCGCTATGTGCGAGAGGAGGCGCTGCCGGAATTCCTGGAAACCGCCGCGCAGGCCAATGGCGGACGGCGGCTGAAGCCCTTGTTCTCAGGCTGTTCGATGGGCGGCTACCATTCCTCGAACTTCGTCTTCCGATTTCCCGAACTCGCCAGCGGCGTCATCTCGCTGTCGGGTGTCTATTCGGCCCGCGATTTCTTCGGCAAGGCGCTCGACGGCGACATCTTCTACAACTCGCCGCTCGATTATCTGCCCGGCATCGTCGACCCGAAATTGCTGGCGCGGCTGAAGGCGCTGAGGCTTATCTTCTGCTGCGGGCAGGGCGCCTGGGAAGAGCGCATGCTGGTCGAGACGCGCCAGCTGGAACAGATCCTGCGCGACAAGTCCATTCCCGCCTGGGTCGACTATTGGGGCGGCGACGTCAGCCATGACTGGCCGTGGTGGCACAAGCAACTGGTCTATTTCTTCGGCCGCTGGCTGGATGACGACCTGATGCACAGGCTGGACTGATGACCACACCGGATCCCATCCGCCGCTTTGTCGAGGCCACCAACAGTGGCGACACGGACGCCTTTCTCGATACCTTTGCCGACAACGCGTTCCTGAGCGACTGGGGTCGATCGTTCCAGGGTCGCGAGCAGATCGCGCGATGGAACCAGTCGGACAATATCGGCGTGAAGTCACGTCTGGGCATCGTCAGCATCACGCCGGCGGACGGCACTTATCGCGTCCGCATCGCCGTCAAGGGCAAGGGCTTCAATGGCGAGGGCGACATGA
Source organism: Mesorhizobium sp. M8A.F.Ca.ET.021.01.1.1 (assembly GCF_003998025.1). Taxonomy (NCBI): domain Bacteria; kingdom Pseudomonadati; phylum Pseudomonadota; class Alphaproteobacteria; order Hyphomicrobiales; family Phyllobacteriaceae; genus Mesorhizobium; species Mesorhizobium sp. M8A.F.Ca.ET.021.01.1.1. The sequence goes on along the minus strand of NZ_RZSJ01000223.1, from coordinate 2,755 downwards.
CTTTCACCCTGGATGGTGACCACATAGCGAGCCTCGTCATCACCTGATGTCCTAGCCGATGATCACGCTTCCTGGCATGCCGGCAACGGGACCGCCTCGTGTTCCGCCGCCGATGCGCGCCGCAGGCCGAGAAAGACGACAAGGGCGGTGACGATGGTGATTACGGCCAGCACGATCAGCAGCCTGTCGAACGCCGTCTCGTAGGCCTCGACCAGAACTGTGGCGCCGGCCATGGGCAGATGCCGTGCCGTTTCACCGACATTGCCGGTCACCAGCAATTGCGCCGCCGCGGACGCATCGCTGGAAGACGCCGCGCCCCGGGCGGTGAGCTGAGCGGCGGTGAAGCCCGACAGGGTCGCCATGACGATGGCCAGCGCCACGCCCTCGCAAGCGACGCGCGTGGTGTTGAAGATGCCGACGGCCATGCCGGCGCGCTCGGTCGGCACGACGCTGACGGCGAGCCCGTCCATCAACCCCCAGGGCAGAGCGATGCCGACGCCGATCAGGATCAGCGGCGCGACCAGGGCGGCGCCGACCGATGGCGTCAGGCTCAGCCAGACCAGGCCGGCCGCGGCGACGAGCAGGCCGGCGCCGCAGATGGTGGCCGGAGCGATCCAGCGCGCCAGCTGGCCGGCAAGCAAGGGCAGGACCAGCAACGGCCCGGAGAGGCAGATCATCAATTGTCCGGCCCTGATCTCGCCCATGCCTTCGATGCCGATGAAGCGGATCGGCAAAAGCACGAGCAGGACGACGAAGCCATAGGCGGGCGCCGCCGCCAGGAACTGCACGCCGACGAAGCGCGGATAACGAAACAGGGTGAGATCCAGCATCGGCCGGCGCACGCGCCGCTCGACGACGACAAACAGCACAAAGCAAAGGACGGCCACGCCCAGAAGCGTTATCACGAGAGGATCGGCCCAGCCGCTCTGCGGCGCCTGCAGCACGCCATAGGTCAGCGAGGCCAGCGCGACGGTGAACGTGCCGGCGCCCGCCCAGTCCAGTCCTGTCGCATCCGGATCACGCGATTCCCTGATGGTGCGCAGGCCCAGCAGGGCGGCTGCAATTGCAAGCGCGGTGACCAGGAGGAAGATCGACCGCCAGCCGAACGCGGCGATGAGCAGGCCCGACGCGATCGGACCGAAGGCGAGGCCGATGCCGAAACTGGTGCCGAGGAAGCTGAAGGCGCGCAGCCGCGGCGCTCCCTCGAATTCCTGGGCAAGCGCGGAGGCACCGCCGGCGAAAGCCAGGGCACTCCCCAAGCCCTGCGCTGCCCTGAAAATGTCGAACCAGGCGATGTCGGGCGCCAGCATCGCGCCGAGCGATGCCAGGACGTAGAGGCCGAGACCGGCGAGGAAGATCCGCTTGCGGCCGTGATTGTCGGAAAGCGCGCCCGCCGCCATCAGGCTGGCGGCGAAGGTCAGCATGAAGGCGTTGGTCACCCAGTTGAGCGCGATCGGGCTGCCGCCGAGGTCGGCCCCGATGCGGGAGAGCGCGACGGCCGGGCCGGTGAAGGTCAGGGGCATCGTCATGGCGGCAAGGCATACCGACAAAAGCACGAGCCATCTCTCGGCTGGGCCGCTGGTGGTCTTCGAGGTCATGGATTTTCCTATCTGAAGCAGTCTGCACCGGCGGCCCGCGCAATCGCGGCGCCGCTATGACGACCAAGATAGGTCAGCGACAGTTCCGGAAAAATAGTGTTAAATATCTCGACATAACGGACTGAAACGCTCGAATGGAGCAACCCGATGGATCGCCTCAGCGGCCTTCTGGCCTTCGCCCGCACGGCCGAATTCGGCAGCTTCGTCGCCGCCGGCCGGGCACTCGGCATCTCCGCTTCAGCGGTAGGCAAAAGTGTCGCGCGGCTCGAACAGGAGCTCGGCGTGCGGCTGCTGCAGCGCTCCACGCGGCGGATCGGCCTGACCGAAGAGGGCAAGCTGTTCAATGAGCGCGTGCGGCGCATCCTGGACGACATCGACGATGCCGAGGCGATGCTGTCGCGGACACGGGAGACGCCGCGCGGGCGGCTTCGCGTCTCGACCCCGATCGTCACCTACCACCTCTTGCTGCCGGTGCTGTCGGAGTTCATGGCGCGCTATCCCGAGATCGAGCTCGATATCGACTTCAACGACCGCATCGTCGACGTCATCGAGGAAGGCATCGACGTTGCCATCCGCAGCGGCGAGCTGCCCGATTCACGATTGGTGTCGAGGCCCATTGCCCCCTTCCGCATGATGCTGTGCGCGGCGCCGTCCTATCTCGACCGTCACGGCATGCCCGGCACGCCGGCCGACCTCATCAGGCATTTCGGCATAAATTTTCGCTATCTCAACAGCGGCAGGCTGCTGGAGTGGCCGTTCGCCACCGGGAGTGCCGAGCCGGAGATCCGCTCGATGTTGACCTGCAACAATATGGAAGCCTTGAAGGGCGCCACGATCGCCGGTCTGGGCATCGCCTGCATGCCGGATTTCCTGGTGCGCGAGGCGCTGAGCGAAGGAAAATTGCGTACCGTGCTCGACGACCAGGTCGATGGCCGTGGCCAGTTCCGAATGCTGTGGCCATCCAACCGCCATTTGTCGCCAAAGGTGCGCGTCTTCGTCGATTTCCTTCCCGAACGGCTCGCGGCGGCGCGGTAACTCGCCGGTGCCGGGCTTTCACGTCCTGATGCTCCTGGCCACCAGCCGCGCGATGCTCGGGCCTACTAGCAGCACGATCAGGAAGCGCGCCGACTGCAGCGCCATGACGAAGGAGATGTCGA
>NZ_RZSJ01000222.1:0-9014 GCF_003998025.1 Mesorhizobium sp. M8A.F.Ca.ET.021.01.1.1 | reverse complement strand
GCACCGCACTGATGGCGGCCATCGCCGAGCGCATGGCCAGCGACGGCGGCGCCGGACTATTCCCCGACTACGGCCATCTGCGGCCTGGTATCGGCGACACGCTGCAGGCCTTGCGCCGGCACAATCATGAAGATGTGCTGGCCAATCCCGGCGAGGCCGACCTCACCTCGCATGTCGATTTCGCCGCTCTTGCGGCAGTCGTGCGCGCGCATGGTCTCGACGCCCATCTGTCGACGCAGGGCGATTTCCTGCTCGGGATGGGCATTCTGGAGCGCGCCGGCCAGCTGGGCGCCGATGCCGGCCAGGCGGCACGCGACAGGATATCCAATGCCGTCGAGCGCCTCGCCGGCCCGCAAGCGATGGGCGAGTTGTTCAAGGTGCTTGCCGTCATGCCGCGTGGTATCTCCGTCAGGCCCTTCGCCACGGCGGATTGACTTTTTGCCGCTGCCCCTCCCAATCTCCCGTCCGGTAAGAGAGCGGCCGGACCGCCGGCTGCTTTTCCTTGACGAAACCGCCCACACGGACAACAACGCCCACATGCTCAATCAGACCAAACCGGATCCCGTTCGGTCGCCGCTGCTGGACAAGGCGCAGGCACAAGGCATCCGCCACGGCTATTTCACCCGCAATGGCGGCGTCTCCACCGGCATCTACCAGGGCCTCAACATCGGCACCGGGTCGGATGACGACCAGGCGCTGGTGGCCGAGAACCGGGCCCGTGTCGCCGCCTGGATGGGCGTGCCCGCAAGCCATCTCCTGACCGCCTGGCAGATCCATTCGCCCGACGTCGTCATCGCCAGGGAACCATTCGCGGGCGAGCGGCCCAAGGCCGATGCCATCGTCACCGACCGGCCCGGCATCGCCATCGGCGCCTCGACCGCCGATTGCGGCCCGGTTCTGTTCGCGGATGCCGGCGCGCGCATCATCGGCGCGGCGCATGCCGGCTGGAAAGGCGCTTTCACCGGCGTGCTCGAAAACACCATTGCCGCCATGGAGAGCCTCGGCGCCCGTCGCGAAAACATCATCGCCGTGCTCGGCCCTTCGATCGGCCCCGACAATTACGAAGTGGGGCCGGAATTCGTCGCCCGCTTCGCCGAGGCCGACAGCGAAAATGCCCGGTATTTCGTGCCTTCGGCACATGCCGGCCATTCGATGTTCGACCTCGCCAGTTACACGGTCGACCGGCTGGCCAGGGCCGGCGTGACGGCCGAGGGTCTCGGCCGCTGTACCTATGCCGAGGAAGATCTGTTTTACTCCTACCGGCGCACCACGCACCGCAAGGAGCCCGATTATGGCCGGCAGGTTTCGGCAATCGTTTTGGAGAAGATATAATGGCGCTGCATTTTGAACGATCGGAATTCGACGCGCGGCGCGACCGGCTGATGATCGAGATGGCCGAGAAGAAGCTCGACGCCATGCTGCTGTTCGCGCAGGAAAGCATGTACTGGCTGACCGGCTACGACACGTTCGGCTTCTGCTTCTTCCAGTGCCTGGTGGTGAAGGCCGACGGCTCCATGGTGCTTCTGACGCGCTCGGCGGACCTTCGCCAGGCGCGCAACACCTCGATCATCGACAACATCGTGCTGTGGACCGACCGCGACGGCGCCAATCCGGCGGTCGACCTGCGCAACCTGCTCAACGAACTCGACCTGCTCGGCGCCCGCATCGGCGTCGAATACGACACCCACGGCCTCACCGCCTATAATGGCCGCCGCCTGGACGAGCAGTTGCAGACCTTCGGCCAGATCGCCGATGCCTCCGGCATCGTCGGCCGGCTGCGCCTGTTCAAGAGCCCGGCCGAGGTCGCCAAGGCGGAAAAGGCCGCCAATCTCTCCGACGACGCGCTGGACGCGGCCCTGCCGCTGATCAAGCAGGGCGGCGACGAGGCCCTGATCCTGGCCGCCATGCAGGGCGCGGTCTTCGCCGGCGGCGGCGACTACCCGGCCAACGAGTTCATCATCGGCTCCGGCGTCGATGCGCTGCTGTGCCGTTACAAGGCCGGCCGCCGCAAGCTCACCAAGAACGACCAGCTGACGCTCGAATGGGCCGGCGTCTTCCATCACTACCATGCGCCGATGATGCGTACCGTGCTGACCGGCAAGGTGTCCAAGCGCCATCAGGAGCTGTTCGACGCCGCACGCGCCGCGCTTCTGGCCGTCGAAAAGGCGATGACGCCCGCGAACACCTTCGGCGACGTGTTCGACGCCCACGCCCGCACCATGGAATCGCACGGCCTGACCAAGCATCGGCTGAACGCCTGCGGCTATTCGGTCGGCGCCCGCTTCACGCCGTCCTGGATGGACATGCCGATGTTCTACCAGGGCAATCCCGAGCCGATCGCGCCGAACATGACGCTGTTTGCCCACATGATCATCATGGATTCCGAGACCGAGACGGCGATGACGCTTGGCCGCACCTACCTGACCACCGAATCCCAGCCGAAGCCGCTGTCCCGCCATGATCTCGACTTGATCGTGCAGTGAATCCATAATGGGAGGCGTTCTTCGCCAAGGAGTTAGAAGGCAAATGAGACGATCGCACGTGACGACCGTGTCATTGCTTGTGGCATTGGCTTTGACTGCCTGCACCAACGCAAAGGACGTTCTCGAACCCTCCGCCATCACCCCGCCGGCAGCCTCGGCACAGCCAGCACCCGCCACGCAGGGCAGCGCCGCCGCGACCGTTCCCGCCCCCCCGCCATCGACGGCCGCGCCGGCCTCCACGACCGCGGGCGCACCCGCCGCCTCGCCCGTCACCTCCGCCCAGGCCGCCGCGATCCTGTCGAAGACCCGGCTGCAGATCGCGCCGATCGTCGGCGCTTCGGTGGACGCCGCCACGCCGCTGACGGCGGAACTGCAGACACGCGCCAAGCAGCGCGGCATCACTCTGGCCGGCAGCCAGGACCAGACCGCGACCCATGTGCTCAAGGGTTACTTCTCGACGATGACGGAGGGCAAGGACACCACCGTCATCTATGTCTGGGACGTCTACGACCCCTCCGGCAACCGGCTGCACCGCATCAACGGCCAGATGAAGGCGCCTTCGACCGGTTCCGGCGGCAGTGCGGCCGACAGCTGGAAGTCGGTCTCGCCAGCCACCATGCAGGCGATCGCCGACCAGACCATCGATCAGTTTGCGGCCTTTCTCAGCGGCAAGGCGAGTTGAGGTGTTGCCAGCCGGTGATGCCGAACAGCTTTCTTAGGCTTAGCCGGCGGATTCGCGATCACGGCGCTTGCAATAGCCGCGCGGGCCGCTAAAAGCCCGGTTAAAAGGCGCAGGAGAGTCTGTTGGGGCTCTCCCTCCTCCACCAGGAACGGTGCATGAAACTCTTCGCAGGCAATTCCAACAGGGTGCTGGCCGAAGCGGTCGCTCGCTATCTCAACATCCCGCTGGGCAAGGCCAGTGTCAGGCGCTTCGCCGACCAGGAAATCTTCGTCGAAATCCAGGAGAATGTGCGCGGCGAGGATGTCTTCATCCTGCAGTCGACCTCGTTCCCGACCAACGATCACCTGATGGAACTGCTCATCATGATCGACGCCTTCATGCGCTCCTCGGCCAAGCGCATCACGGCGGTTATCCCCTATTTCGGCTATGCCAGGCAGGATCGCCGGGCATCGGGCCGCACGCCGATCTCGGCCAAGCTGGTCGCCAACATGATCACACGCGCCGGCGTCGACCGGGTTCTGACGCTGGATCTCCATGCCGGCCAGATCCAGGGTTTCTTCGACATCCCGACCGACAATCTGTTCTCGGTGCCGGTGATGGCCCGCGACGTGAAGGCGAAATACAAGCAGCTCGGCAATGTCGTGGTGGTGTCGCCCGATATTGGCGGCGTGGTGCGCGCCCGCGCGCTGGCCAAGCGCTTCGACGCCCAGCTCGCCATCGTCGACAAGCGCCGCGAGCGTCCGGGCGAATCGGAAGTCATGAACATCATCGGCGCGGTCGCCGGCAAGGATTGCCTTTTGATCGACGATATCGTCGATTCCGGCGGCACGCTGTGCAATGCCGCCGATGCGCTGCTCGCCAACGGCGCCACCAGCGTCACCGCCTACATCACCCACGGCGTGCTGTCGGGCGGCGCGGTTGCCCGCATCAGCGGCTCGAAGCTGCAGGAACTGGTGATCACCGATTCCATCCAGCCGACGCAAGGCGTGCTCGACGCGCCCAACATCCGCGTCATCTCGATCGCCGACCTGATGGGCGAAGCCATCTCGCGCACGGCGACCGAGGAATCGGTGTCGAGCCTGTTCGACTGAAAGCCAGTTAGCCCTGCGGCCAGTTACCCCTGAGGCAAGGCCGATGGCGTCGGCGCCTCCAGCCGGGCCGGGGCTCGCCGCATGCCTTCGCCGGCATCGCGCGCGCCGCGCATATAGCCGCGCGGCGAGGAGCCGAGCATGCGCTTGAACATAGTGATGAAGGCCGGCACGCTGTCATAGCCGAGATCGAGCGCCACCCTAGTGATCGGCTCGCCATCGGCGAGCCTCGGCAAGGCCGCGAACAGGCAGGCCTGCTGGCGCCACGTCGACAGCGACAGGCCGGTCTGGCGCTGGAAGGCGCGCGTGAAGGAGCGCCGGCTCATGCCGACAGTATCGGCCCATTCGTCGATCGTCGCGTGCGGCGAGGGTGCGGCGACGAAACGCCTGCAGAGCGCCGCCAGCTTGGGATCGGACGGGAACGGCAGGCCGAGCGGCCGCTCCGGCAATTGCGGGATCTCGTGCAGGAGCAGGTTCATGATCAGGCCGCCGCGTCCCTCCAGTTCGCCGCCTTGCGGCAGCTTCTCGGATTCCACGATCAGGCTGTGCATCAGGTCGGTGATGCCGACGACGCGCATGCCCTCCGGCAGGCCCGGGATCGCCTGCGGCATGACATAGACCGAGCGCATCGACACATCGCCCAGCATCTCGACGGAATGTTCGATACCGGCCGGAATCCACATCGCATGGTCGGGCGGCACCATCCAGCGCCCATGCCGCGTCGTTACCAGCACGACGCCGACCAGCGCATGCAGCAACTGGCTGCGGCTGTGGTGGTGGTGCGGCACGTGGTAGCCGTCCGGATATTCCGTCGGCAACACCACCGCCGGCCCGACCGCCTGCTCGAGCCACTGCCAACGCAGCCCGTGCAATTGCCCGAGATCGGTGTGGCCGGCGCCGAAAATCTCCCTGGCTTTTGGCATTCGGTATGGCCCACTTGCGAAACTATTGGACCAAACCACGAAAGAAGTCGCTTGGCAACCGGACTATAAGGCTGCCTGCGGGAAGCGCCCGCCACGTCGCCTGCGGGAACAACCCGCCAAAAAGACTACGGAGCCTATCTTGACCGATACGACAGCCACCAGCGTCGCGCCGCCTGCGACCGCCAGTCACGCTTCAGCCCAGGCGACGGCCTTCACCGTCATCCTGGCGGTGAGCCTGTGCCACTGCATCAACGACATCATGCAGTCGCTGCTATCGGCCATTTATCCGCTTCTGAAAGACAATTACGGCCTCGACTTCTGGCAGATCGGCCTGTTGACCTTCACCTTCCAGGTGACGGCATCGCTACTGCAGCCGATCATCGGCGCGGTCACCGACAAGCGGCCGATGCCTTATTCGCTGCCCTGGGGCATGGCGTCCTCGCTGATCGGCCTGGTCGTGCTGGCCTATGCCGGGCACTACTACCTGCTGCTGATCGGCGCCTCGCTGATCGGCATCGGTTCGGCGATCTTCCATCCCGAATCCTCGCGCATCGCCCGCTTCGCTTCCGGCGGCCGGTTCGGCCTGGCGCAGTCGCTGTTCCAGGTCGGCGGCAATTTCGGCCAATCCATGGGCCCGTTGCTCGCCGCCTTCATCGTCGTGCCCTTCGGCCAGACCAGCATTGCCTGGTTCGCCGTCGGCTCGCTGATCGGCATCGTCATCCTGTGGCAGGTCGGCGGCTGGTACAGCCGCCTGCGCGCCGCGCAAGGCAATCGCAGGACGGCAAGCTTCGTCTCGCCCTTCCCGCGCCGCAAGGTGATGTGGGCCTTGGGGGTACTGACCTTGCTGGTGCTGACCAAGAACGCCTACATCGCCAGCCTCGCCAGCTACTACACCTTCTACTCCATCCATAAGTTCGGCGTTTCGGTGCAGATGTCGCAGGTCATGCTGTTCCTCTTCCTCGGCTCCTCGGCGCTGGGCATCCTGCTCGGCGGTCCGTTCGGCGACCGCTATGGACAAAAGGCGATGATCTGGTTCTCGATCGTCGGCGTGCTGCCCTTCACGCTGGCGCTCCCCTACGCCAACATGGAATGGACGATGGTGCTGACCGTGCTGATCGGCCTCATCCTGTCGTCGGCCTTCTCCAACATCGTCGTCTTCGCACAGGAACTGGTGCCGGGCCGCGTCGGCACGATCGCCGGCATCTTCTTCGGCTTCGCCTTCGGCGTCGGCGGCATCGCGGCCGCGGTGCTTGGCGTCGTCGCCGACATGAAGGGCATCGATTTCGTCTTCCAGATCTGCTCCTACCTGCCGTTCCTGGGGCTGCTGACGGTGTTCCTGCCCAACATGAAGCAAGCTCGCAAGGCGCAAGCGGCCGCTTAAATCATCCGGGCTGTGTCCAGGCAAAGGCACCCGCCATATCGCGGGTGCCTTTTTCGTTCAGGCGGGAAGGTTTCAGGCCTTGAAGAAGGCCAGCAGGTCGGCGTTGATGACTGCGGCGTGGGTCGTGGCCATGCCGTGCGGGAAACCCTTGTAGACCTTGAGCTCGCCCTTCTTGAGCAGCTTGATGGTCAACAGCGCCGAGTCGGCGATCGGAACGATCTGGTCGTCATCGCCATGCATGACCAGCACCGGCACGTCGATCTTCTTGAGGTCCTCGGTGAAGTCGGTCTCCGAGAAGGCCTTGATGCAATCATAGTGCGCCTTGGTGCCGCCCATCATGCCCTGGCGGTACCAGTTGTCGATGACACCTTGCGAAACCTCGGCGCCTGGACGGTTGAAACCGTAGAACGGCCCAGTGGGAACGTCCACGTAAAGCTGGGCGCGGTTGGCGGCGACGCCGGAGCGGAAGCCGTCGAACACCTCGATGGGAAGGCCGCCGGGATTGGCCGGCGTCTTGAGCATGATCGGCGGCACCGCGCCGAGCAACGCTGCCTTGGCGACGCGTCCGCCCGCTCCATACTGGGCGACATAGCGCGCCACTTCGCCGCCGCCGGTCGAATGGCCGACATGGATGGCATCCTTGAGGTCGAGATGCGCGGCAAGTTCAGCCACGTCGGCGGCGTAGGTGTCCATCTCGTTGCCGACATCTGTTTGGGTCGAGCGGCCGTGGCCGCGGCGGTCATGGGCGATGACGCGGTAGCCCTGTGCCAGGAAGAAGAGCATCTGGGCGTCCCAGTCGTCGCTGCTCAACGGCCAGCCGTGATGGAAGACGATAGGCTGACCGGTTCCCCAGTCCTTGTAATAGATCTGCGTGCCGTCCTTGGTGGTGATCGTGCCGCTGCCTGAGCCTGATTTGGTCTGCGAGGTCATCTCAATCTCCGTTAAATTTGGTGTCGCGATAAACAATATCGCGATATCAATATTGCTAACGCAGCTTGATCCCCGTGTCCACAAAAAATATATATCGCGATATCATTTCTCGTGGTACATACTTGAGGCGCTTAATCGGCAAAGGACTGCGTCGTGCCTCTCCCGTTGGACAATCAGCTCTGTTTCACGCTCTACGCCACCAGCATGGCGATCAACCGCACCTACAAGCCGATGCTGGACGAGATGGGCATCACCTATCCGCAATATCTCGTACTCAACGCGTTGGGCGAGGCCGACGGCATGTCGGTCGGCGCGATCGCGCACAGGCTCGCTCTGGAATCGAGCACCGTCACGCCGCTGGTCAAGCGTATGGAACAGGCTGGCGTGGTGACCCGCCAGCGCAATCAGGCCGACGAGCGCCAGGTACAGGTCGACCTGACATCCGCCGGCCGCAAGCTGCTCGTCCAGTGCAATTGCCTGAACGAGACCCTGATCGAGCGCTCGGGCATGACGCTGGCCGAACTCGACGCCCTGAACCGGCAGGTCCAGGCACTGCGCGATGCGTTGAGCGGCGACCGGTAGCGACGGCTCTTCGGCCGCCGCTTGCACCTGGGACCACCTTCCGCTATAGAGCCGCCACCCGCGTAGACACCCTTGGAGGCAACGCGGCGGAAGGCTGCCTTCCCCTTGTGATCCCGAACAAAGATCCGCTCGCTGCGGTTTCCGGCATTCGGGCATCGAGGTCCGGCGGCTTTCGACGTTTACGGCCTGGCACATCGCCAACCGTAGGCGCTCCATAACACGCGAAAGGAAAAGCCATGAGCCACGATACTTACGAGCTCAAGGCCGAAGCGCGCGAACAGGTCGGTAAGGGGTCCGCCCGAGCAGTTCGCCGCAACGGTAAAGTGCCTGCAGTAATTTACGGTGACAAGCAGCCTCCCCTGGCGATCGCGCTCACCTACAAGGACATCTACTACAAGATCCATGGCGGCGGGTTCCTGACCACGGTCGCCACGATCGATGTCGACGGCAAGAAGATCCAGGTCCTGCCGAAGGACTTCCAGCTCGACCCGGTCAAGGACTTCCCGATGCATGTGGATTTCCTGCGCATCGGCAAGGACACGGAAGTCAATGTCGACGTGCCTGTCCACTTCATCAATGAAGACAAGTCGCCCGGCATCAAGCGCGGCGGCGTGCTCAACATCGTGCGTCACGAGGTCGAGTTCCACTGCCCGGCCAATGCGATCCCGGAATTCATCACCGTCGATCTCACCGGCGCCGACATCGGCGATTCGATCCATATCTCGGCGGTCAAGCTGCCGGCTGGCGTCAAGCCGGTCATCTCCGATCGCGACTTCACCATCGCGACCATTGCCGGTTCGGCGGCGATGAAGCCGGAGACGGAAGAGACGGCTGAGGTTGCGGCCCCCGAAGCGGCTCCTGCCGCCGAAGAGAAGTAACTCTTTCACGCCCGGAGCGGACGATGCCAGGGAAGACGGCGCTTGTCTTTGCAGGCCTCGGCAATCC
>NZ_RZSJ01000221.1:0-9018 GCF_003998025.1 Mesorhizobium sp. M8A.F.Ca.ET.021.01.1.1 | reverse complement strand
GCTGTAGAGCAATTCGGCGCGATGGGTGTCGATGAGATTCATCGCGCCCTTGATGATGCCGTTGGTCTGGAGGAAGTCCTCTTCGCACTGGGCGATGATGTCGACAATCGCATTGCCGATGCAAAGCACGTCATAATCCGGCATCAATGTCTCCGCCAAAAACCCGAGCCGGCTTCTTGCCATGCCCGCGCGGGTCTACAGCATGACGCTGAAAACAGGCAACCGATTTTCTGTCCTTGCCGCGCCAGCCAGGCGCTACGACAATTCGACCGTGGCCGAAACATTTCGTCGCGATGTCGCCTACATCTGCGCTCCTGAGATCACGGTCCGAAGGCGCGAGCCCATGCCTGCCAAAAACGACACGGCTACCGACCTGGCGCTGCTTGGCGTACTGGCTGTCCTTTGGGGCGCCTCCTACACCTTCATCAAGATCGGCGTCGAGACCATCCCGCCCATCACCTTCATCGCCGCCCGCACCCTGATCGCCGGCGCCATCCTGTTCGCCATTATCCGCTGGCGTGGGCTTGCCATGCCGGGCGACGCGGCTAGCTGGCGCCGCTTCGCCTTCCAGGCCTGCCTCAACAGCGTCATCCCGTTCACGCTGATCGCCGCGGCCGAGCGCTCGGTCGACGCCGGCCTTGCCACCATCCTCAACGCCACCTCGCCGATCTTCACCTTCCTGCTCACCGCACTCATCACCCGCCATGAGCCGGTCACCCCACGCAAGCTGGTCGGCGTCGGCGCCGGCATTGCCGGCATCTGCCTCATCGTCGGCACACAGGCGCTTGGCGGCATCGGCGACCAGCTCTGGGCACAGATCGCCATCGTCGCGGCAACCGTGTGCTATGCGGGCGCTGCCATCTTCGGCCGTGGCTTCAAGGGCCTCGATCCGATGCTTCCCGCCGCTGGCTCCATGCTGTGCGGCGCCGTCATGCTGGTGCCGCTCAGCCTGGTGGTCGACCAGCCATGGACGCTGACGCCTTCGGCAGCTTCCATCCTCGCTTTGCTCGGCCTGTCCGTGTTTTCGACGGCACTGGCGTTCGTCATCTATTTTCGCCTCATCCACTCGCTGGGTTCGGTCGGCACGACGTCGCAGGCCTATCTGCGGGTGCCGATCGGCGTCGGCATCGGCGCCATCTTCCTCGGCGAAAGCCTGGGTCCGACGGCATGGCTCGGCATGGGCTTTGTCGTTGCCGGCGTGGCGGCCATGACCATACCGGTCCGCAAACCGGCCTTCGCCCGGTAGGCAGATTTCGGCAGCGTCCAAAGACAAGCAAAGGCCCGCGCTTGTGCTCGCGGGCCGCACTGCCTATCTCGGAGACGTCCTACCTTGAGCGGTTCAGTGTTTGATGGAATGTCTGACCCGCTGTAATTTCTCGTTTTTACGCAATCCCAGGTGGAAAACCGCTACGCACTTTTCCTGGAATTGCTCTGTGGTTGTGTCCGCTGACCTGGGTTTGAAGCACGGTGATTTTCGACGCTGCCCGCACCGCGGCCCTGGAGCTGCTCTCGCCTCCGTTCCGCGCCGTGTTCATCAAGACGCTCGGCCTGACCCTGCTGGCGCTGGTCGCCCTGTGGTTCAGCCTGACCAGCCTTGTCGAATGGTTGGCCCTGCCATGGCTCCAGACATTGTTGCCCGGCATACCGTACTGGGCCGGCTGGCTGGGCGGCATTGTCGCGGCCATCGCGCTGGCCTTCGGCATGGCGCTGCTTGTTGCGCCGGTCACGGCCGTCATCGCCGGCCTCTTCCTCGACGATGTCGCCGAAGTGGTCGAGCGCACCGATTACCCAGGCCACCCGGCCGGACGGGCCATGCCGGCATTGCGCTCGATGGTGCTGGCGATAAAGTTTTTCGGCGTCGTCATCCTGGGCAACATCGTGGCGCTCATGCTTCTGCTGGTGCCGGGCATCAACATCGCACCCTTCTTCATTGTCAACGGCTACCTGCTGGGGCGCGAATTCTTCGAATTCGCCGCCATGCGCTTTCGCCCCGAGGAAGATGCGAGGGCCCTGCGCCGGCGCTATGCCGGTACGGTGTTTCTGTCCGGGCTGGTGATCGCGGCATTCCTTGCCGTGCCGCTGCTCAACCTGCTGACGCCGCTCTTCGCCGCCGCCATGATGGTGCATCTGCACAAGGCGGTCTCGGCGCGGGAAGCGGTCCGTTCCGCAAACGGTTGAGCCTTCAGCGCAAGAGGAAACCACGTCCCAGCTCGTCGTCCGGTTCGACAATGAATTCGGCTCGTCCGGAATAATAGGCGCGGCCGCCGACGCGGGCGACGATCGCTTCGTGCGGGCCGGCCTGTGCCGTTCGCACGACCGCCCCGGAAAAGCGCGAGCCGGCGATGCTCTCGAAACTGCGCGTCTGCCCGATGGCGATCTCACCCTTGGCATGCATGGCCGCCAGCCGGGCGGTCACGCCGGAACCGGTCGGCGATCGGTCGACTTCCGCCTCGGCGAAGACGCAGACATTTCTGGTGACTTCCCCGGAAAAGGCGTCCTTTCCGTCGGTCAGGATGGTGCCGTAGAGGAAGGCGAGGTCGTCATGATCGGGATGCGACAGCGCAAACTCGGCCTTGAGCCGGTTCGTCAGCGCCGTTGCCGCATCGACGAAATCGCGCACGCGGTCGCGGCCGAATTCCAGCCCGAACTGATGGCAGTCGGCCAGCGCGTAGAAAGCCCCGCCATAGGCGATATCGAAACCGATCTTGCCATACTCTGTCAGCTCGATCTGTTGGTCGCGGGCGAACAGGAAGGCAGGCACGCTCTCGAACGACACCGCACCGGCCTTGCCGTCGCTGACCTCGACCGAGGCGACGACCAGGCCACAAGGCGCCTCGATGTTGACGGTGGTGAACGGCTCCTGTTTCGCCACCAGGCCTTCATCGATGGCATAACGGCCGAGCGCGACGATGGCGTGGCCGCACATGGTGGAATAGCCCTCATTGTGCATGAACAGCACGGCAAGGTCGGCGCCGGGCAAATCGGGCTCGACCAGCAAGGCGCCATACATGTCGTAATGGCCGCGCGGCTCGAAGATCAGCAGTTTGCGCAAATGGTCGAGGTTGTCCCGCACATAGGCGCGCTTCCCCAGGATGGTGCCCTTGGGGATAGCGGGATAACCCCCGGTGACGATCCGCAGCGGCTCGCCGCCCGTATGCATGTCGACGACGGTAAGGTTCATGCGGCGTCTAACCCTGGGATTTGCCGTACAGCGCCTGCAACTTGCCGAACGGCATGGCAGCGCGGGTGAAGCCGAACGTTCCGTCCTGCTGGATCTCGCGCGCCGCCGTCTCCAGCATGCCGTAGGCGAAATTGGTCAGCCACGGCCCGAGCGAAATCCGCTTGACGCCGGCCATGGCAAGGTCGGCGATGGTGAAGCCGGGTCTCGCCATGACGTTGACCGGCTTGGTCACCGCCGAGCAGAGCGTGCGCACCATCTCGACGTCGCCGATGCCCGGCGCATAGAGGACGTCGGCGCCGGCCTTTTCGAAGGCCTGCAGCCGCTTGATCGTATCGTCGAGGTCGGACTTGCCCCACAGGAAGTTCTCGGCCCGCGCGGTGAAGACAAAATCGCGCTTCAGCGCCCGCGCCGCCTCCACCGCGGCGGCGACGCGCTCGACCGCATGCGAAAACTCGTAGATGGGCTTTTCCGGATCGCCGGTATGGTCTTCGATCGAGCAGCCGGCAAGCCCGGCGGCCTCCGCTGCGAAAATGGTCTCGGCGGCCTGCTCGGGGCTGTCGCCCTTGCCTTTTTCGAGATCCGCCGAGACCGGCAGTTCGGTCGCGGCCGTCACCTCGCGGCAATGATGGATCATCTGGTCGAAGCTCACGGCCCCGTCCGGCAGGCCGCGCGAAAAGGCAAAGCCGGCGCTGGTCGTGGCCAGCGCCTTGAAGCCGAAGGAGCCAAGCAGCTTCGTCGTGCCCGGGTCCCAGGGATTGGGCATGACGAAGGTCGAGGCATGCAGGTCGCGAAAGATCTTGCCCTTGTCCATGAATGTTCCCCATGACGAGTGTCGGAGCGGATGCTAGCGCGCCGTTTCCGGCCGGGCAAACAAATGCGGTTGGTTCAGAAGCGTTTCTCGTTGTCTGCTGCCAATTTTTCGAAGGCATCGGAATCGGCGACGTAGCCCGCTGTTTTCTTGTCCCAGCGGTAGGTTACGGAAATGTCGTTCGAGACGGCTTTGGGGGCGGGTTCGTCGCACGTCTTGTCGGTTATCGTCGCCTTGATCGCGGCGTAGGGCTGGCCATCGCTCACGGCCTGGAAGGTCAGGTCCTGGGAGCGCCGATAGGAACAGACATTTTCGTCGAACGTGTTGATGAGGTCGATCAGCTCAAAACGGTCGTCTCGCACCAGGATAAGCGGCGTCGACATGTAGCCCTGGTTCGAGTTGAAATGCGTGCTGGAGATCATCAGCGCATCGTCGCTGGCGCCGAGCGAAAGTTTGCCGGGGTGGCGAAAGAAGGTGAAACGGTCGGTCGCCACATTGACGGCATCGAGCAACCTCGGTTTGCCGGTGAGATCGTAAAGCGCCAGCACCGCATAGCCCTCCGCGCTGTCGGGCGATTCGCCGAGATCGAAAAGCATGGCCAGCCGCTCCTTGCCTCCGGCCTTGATGCCAAGCACGCCGGCGCTGAAAACGCTCGGTGCTTCTGGTGGCGAGCTGTCATTGTCGGGACCGGCAATGTGCCGCATCTCGATCGGCGAGGAGCCGACATAGTAGTCGCCCTTCGCCGTCAGATCCGGAATGACCATCCTGATGAGATCGGCATAGGTCGTGCCGGCGTGGCCATCGATGGGTTTGCCGAGGTCCGGGCTGGCCGCGTCCTGGGCGCCGGCCGCGCCGCCCAGCAATGGCAGCAGCAACAGGCAGGCAAAGACGAGCCGATGCAAAAATCCCGACATGCTTGATATCGTCCCCTCACCGCAAGCACCGCGAAGCTGACACTTCCGGGCGACATGCATTAGCCCATCCGGCCGGCAAAATCAGTGGATCGGCACCAGCCCGGCGAGTTCGCGCATGTCGTCGAACAGGATGCCGCCGGCCTGGATCAGGCCGTCGCGGTCGGAATAGGGGTCGCCATGATAGGAGAACACCCGCATGCCGGCAGCGATGCCTGCCTGCGTGCCGGCGACGCTGTCCTCGATGACGATGCAGTCGGCCGGCTCGAAGCCCATGGCTTTGGCCGCATGCAGGAACAGGTCGGGGAACGGCTTGCCGCGCGAGACCATGGTGGCGCTGAACATCGCATGTTCGAACAGCGGCAACAGCCCGGTCTGGCCAAGCGTTATGTGCATCTTCGAGATCCTGGCCGAGGTGGCGACGCAGTAGGCGAGGCCGGCGGCGCGGACCGCCTCGATGAACTCCCGGACATAAGGGATCGCCTCGACGCCATGAGCGAACAGATCCGGCAGGCCGGCATTCCAGCGCTCGACGAAATCGGCGCCGAGCCTGGCGCTGGTCGTCTCCTCGATCTCCTTCTGCACCGAGACCATGCTGCGGCCGGAGAAGTTCTTGCGGCAATATTCGAAGGTCGTTGGATAGCCGCTCGCGCTGAGCCATTCGGCCAGGCGTCGGTTGGCGAGGTTCTCCGTGTCGACCAGGATCCCGTCGCAGTCGAAGATGACAAGTTTCGGCAAGGGCATTGGATTCGCTATCAGGCGGTGCCGGTCGATCCGAATCCGCCCGAGCCGCGCGCCGTGCCGCCGGCGAGCGAACGCTCTTCAACCGCCACCTGCGTCACGGCGGCGAAAACGATCTGGGCAATGCGCATGCCGCGCGTAACGGCAAAGTCCTCGTCGCCGAGATTGACCAGCAGCACCTTCACTTCGCCGCGATAGTCGCTGTCGACCGTGCCGGGTGAATTGAGGACGGTAAGGCCGTGTTTGAAGGCAAGGCCCGAGCGTGGCCGCACCTGGCCTTCCATCCCTTCGGGAATTTCCAGGATCAGCCCGGTCGGCACCAGAGCGCGCTTGCCCGGCAGGATCAGAAGCGGCCGGTCTTCGGGCACCGCTGCGCGCAAATCCATGCCGGCGGCGCCGGTGCTTTCATAAGCGGGAAGCGGAAGTCCCTCGCCATGCGGCAGCCTGACGAAGCCGACGGTGGGACCGATGACGGAGGGTGTTTGAAGGGCTGCGCGCATAAAATCGATCCTATCGGCGCGATTGCCGATTCGGTCAATTCGCCCGCAGGGCTATCAACGGCTTTCTTTCGGGCATCACTATGGCCTGAGGGCGGCTCAACGCACTTCCATCGGAACCACCGTCGTCTCCTTGATCTCCTCCATGACGAAGGAGGCGGAAACATCCGACAGCGCCACCTTGGCGATGAGCCGCTGGTAGAGCCGGTCATAGGCCTTCACGTCGGCGACACGGGCGCGCAGTACATAATCGAGATCGCCAGACATGCGATAGACGCCGATGATCTCTGGCAAGCCGCTTACCGCAGCGCGGAATTTCTGCAGCCAGTCCGGGTCGTGGTTGGATGTGCGGATCAGGATGAACACCGAAAGGCCAAGCCCGAGCTTTTCGGCATCGACCAGCGCCACGCGGCCGGTGATGACGCGATCTTCCTCCAGCCGCTTGACGCGACGCCAGCAGGCATTGCGCGACAATGCCACCCGCTCCGACAGCTGGTCGACCGACAACGTGCCGTCTCGTTGCAATTCGGCAAGCAATTTTCGGTCGATTTCATCGATTTCCAGTGTCATTTGGGATGTTTGTCCCATGAAGTGGCAAAATACAAGGATATTTTGGGACCAATGAACCGGTGAGACGTGTCAGGATACTCATATCAGGAAGCTCCAGCGCTGAAGGGGAACCAGCATGTCGCTCGCAAGCATTTTCACCTCTCATCCGGCCAAGGTCGGCGAAACCTATTTCGGCCATATGGCCTTCGCCGCCTGGTTCTCGTCGCGCCTGCTGATGGCGGCGGGAGCAGCGCTCGTTCACGCTTTCTTGCCATTTCTCTTCGAGACTACCGCCAGCCGAATCATTCGCGAGCTCTACGAGCGGACGCACAACAGAGGCAATCATACGGTCGATGCGCCGGCGGCGCTTGCGGATCGTGCCTAGGGGACGACAAAGCGATGTGCCGATGGGCGGCCTATCTCGGTGAAGCGGTCGTTCTCGAAGATATCCTCACGGCGCCCTGTCACTCGCTGATCGCCCAGAGCCACTGCGCCCAGGAAGCCAAGTCGCCGACCAATGGCGACGGTTTCGGCCTTGCCTGGTATGGCGAGAGGCCCGAGCCCGGCCTCTACCGCGACATCCTGCCGGCCTGGTCCGACCCCAATCTGAAAAGCCTGTGCCGGCAGATCAAGTCCGGCCCGTTCCTCGCCCATGTCAGGGCCTCGACCGGCGGCGCCACCAGCCGCATGAACTGCCATCCGTTCATCTCCGACCGCTGGTCGTTCATGCACAATGGCCAGATCGGCGGT
Organism: Mesorhizobium sp. M8A.F.Ca.ET.021.01.1.1; assembly: GCF_003998025.1. NCBI lineage: Bacteria > Pseudomonadati > Pseudomonadota > Alphaproteobacteria > Hyphomicrobiales > Phyllobacteriaceae > Mesorhizobium > Mesorhizobium sp. M8A.F.Ca.ET.021.01.1.1. The sequence goes on along the minus strand of NZ_RZSJ01000221.1, from coordinate 1,581 downwards.
TTCGAGAAAATTCGCCGCGCGCTGGAGAACTCGCTGTCCGACGCTGTCTTCGACCAGCGCGAAGGCACCACCGATTCCGAACTGTTTTTTCTCCTGATGATCGACGAGGGCCTTTCGGCCGACCCGCAAGGCGCCGTCTCGCGTGCCACCAGCCGCGTGCTGGAAGCCTCTCGCCGCGCCGGTCTCGAGCCGGCGCTTAAACTCACCGCCGCTTTCTCCGACGGACAGGCGCTGTATGCGGTCCGCTACGCCACCGACGCCCACGCGCCCACGCTCTACACGTCCATCTTCCGCAAGGGCGCTGGCCGCTGCATCGTCTCCGAGCCCTTCGATCGCGAGGGCGGCGACTGGCAGGCGATCCCGCCATCGAGCTTCGTCACCATGACCAGGGATGGCATCGACATAAGTCCATTCGTTCCGGTCGCGGCGAAGCTGGCGCTGGTTGGATAGCAAATCGTTTCGGTCGAGTTCCTCCGCGCCCCTCTCTGTCCTGCCGGACATCTCCCCCAGAGCGGGAGGCCAGATGTCGCGATGGCCTTCCCAATCTCGAACGTTGAAGAGCGAAGCCGCCTGCGAAGCTGACGTCTCCCACTTGTAGGGGAGATGTCCGGCAGGACAGAGGGGGGCGCCGTAGAGTGCCGCCTCGGAAGCAGCCATTGCTACTGCGCAAACCGCGCCAGCCCGTAAGGCGCCAACAATGCATCGCGCTCGCCTTCAAGAATCTCCCGCGCGGCAAACAGGCCGACGGCTGGTGCCAGCGTGATGCCGGAATGCATGACCGCGACGTAGAGCCCATCCAGGCCCTCGGCGCGGCCGATGATCGGAAAGCCGTCGATCGGATTGGGGCGGTAGCCAATGGTGTGGAAATCGAGTTCCAGCCCCTCGGCGCCACGCAATGCTGCTTTCGTGACCGCGAACAGCGCGCGGGCGGTCGCTTCGGCGTCCATACCGGGATCGCCGCCGGCGAAATCCGAGCCGGCGATGATGCGGCCCTCGGCGGTCTGGCGCATGTGTAGCCTCTCGGCGTGCACCAGTCCGTTGAGCAATTTCCTGTAAGGCCGCGAATGGACGATAAGGCCGGGCGGCGTCTCGATCGGCAAGGTGATGCCGGCCGTCGCCGCAATATCCGGAGAGCCGACGCCAGCGGCGATCACCACCTCGTCGGCGGCAACGAGCCCATGTGATGTGTCCACGCCGGTAATCCTGCCGTTGCTCTGGGCCAGCGCGGTCACCGTGCCGGAGAGGATGCGCGCGCCTTGCCGCGCTGCATCCGCCAGCAGCGCCTTCGCTGTGGCCGCGGGCTCGGCGACACCTTCCTCAGCGATATGCAAGGCAAAATCTGGAGGCTCGGCGAGATTGGGCTCAATGCGTGCCACCTGCTCTCGGCCAACCCGTTCGATGCCGTAGCCCCAGGCCGAATGCTCGTCCGCATAGGCTTCGAGCCTCTCCGCCTGCAGGTCCCAGTTCAGGCCGCCGCACCAGGCCAGCGGCAGGCCGGGCAAATCATTTGCAAGTCGCTTCCACTCGGCCATGGCACGGATGCGCAGCCGGAAATAGGTTTCCGGATTGCCCAACTGGCGT
>NZ_RZSJ01000220.1:0-9036 GCF_003998025.1 Mesorhizobium sp. M8A.F.Ca.ET.021.01.1.1 | reverse complement strand
ACTGGTGCCCGCCCTTTGAGGGATTCTTCGTCTATTACCCCAGCCGCCGTCAGATGCGGCCGGCGCTGAGGGCTTTCGTCGATTTCTTCAGGGTGAGCGGGTAGGCAACTCTGCCCCTTGGCGGCAAGGGGAAGAAAGCTGACCGCGCCAACGTTCGCCTCCCATGCAGACCATCACCAACACCACGACCCGCTATGGCTGGGCAACCATCGTCCTCCACTGGCTGATCGGGATCATCTTCATCGGCCAGTTCACACTCGGCTTCGTCATGGTCAGGACCCAGAGCCAGCGTACCGCCTTCGAGCTGATCCAGCTGCACAAATCACTGGGCTTTCTGCTGCTTGGGCTCATCATCCTGCGTATCGCCTGGCGGCTCGGCAACGCCGCACCGCCCTTGCCGCCTTCTGTCGGCGCCCTGGAGCGCCGCTCGGCGCCGTTGGCGCATCTGGCGCTCTATGTCTTCCAGCTGGCCCTGCCTCTGTCCGGCTGGGCGCTGGTTTCGGTCTCGACGCTGGAAATCCCCAGCATGCCGTTCAACCTGTTCGTCATGCCCAACCTGCCGCTGCCCGAATCCGACGCCGCCGAAAGTTTTTGGGCGTCGGCGCACTGGTATCTCGCCTATGCCGGCATCGCGCTGGTTGCGCTGCATGTCTGCGCGGCCCTGCGCCACCATTTCCTGCTGCGCGACAGCGTGCTGACACGCATGATCACGCCTTCGTCAACCGGGGAATAGAACGGGCCTTGATCTCGTTGGTGCGGTGAGGACGCGAGAGAGCGTTGCCTCCGAACAAGGAACAATCCAATGCGTGCGCGAATCCTCGGATTGGCGGCTGCCGCCGCCTGTCTTGCCATGCCCGTCAATGCGGCAGTCGTACTCGGCGATGCCACCGGCAGCTATACGATCAGCCAGGCTGGTTCCGCGATCCGCTTCACCATCGGCAAGGCCGGCGGCGGCGGCTTCGATGGCGCCTTTGCCCGTTTCAAGGGCACGATCCGCATCGACAACAATGATGTCGGGCGCTCGAAAGTCGACCTCACCATCTATCCCGAAAGTGTCGGCACCGGCCAGGGCCGCATCGATGCCTTCCTGCGCTCCGATGCGGTGTTCGATGCGACCAACAGTCCCGAAATCCAGTTCCGCTCGACAAGCGTGAGCCGCACCGGTGACACGACGGCGCTCGTCACCGGCCGGCTGACGGCGCGCGGCAAGACGTTTCCGGAAAAATTCACCGCCGAACTCGACGGGTTGAAGGGTGGCACGATCAAATTCCATGTCACCGGCAAGGTGCTGCGCTCGCGCTACGGCATGGATGTCGGCACGCCGCTCTATTCCAACGTCGTCGATTTCGACATGACGCTGACTGGGAGAAGGGGCTAGGCGCGACCTGGTTCCTCGCCACAGCTTCGTGGGGCGGGGAACAGAGCACCCGCATTGGCTTTTCCGGCGATTTCGGGCAAACCTCCTTGCCTGTAACCGACAAGGAGAAGCGCGATGTTCCGATGGGGTGTGTTGTCGACGGCAAAGATCGGCCGCGAGCAGTTGTTGCCAGCAATCGTCGAGGCGGAGAACGGCGTGCTGTCGGCGATCGCCAGCCGCGACCTGTCGAAGGCCAAGGCATTGGGCGACCGCTTCGGCGCGCGCCATGCCTTCGGCTCCTATGAGGACCTGCTCGCTTCCGACCAAGTCGACGGCGTCTATATCCCCTTGCCGACGTCGCAGCATGTCGAATGGACGGCCAAGGCCATCGAGGCCGGCAAGCATGTGCTGGTCGAAAAACCGCTGGCGCTCGACGCCAAGAACATCGCGCCCCTGATCAAGCTGCGCGACCAGAAGAAGGTGCTGGTCTGCGAAGCCTTCATGGTCATCTACCATCCGCAATGGATCAAGGTGCGCGATCTCATCGCCAGCGGCGCCATCGGCCGGCTGCGCCATGTGCAGGGTGCTTTCTCCTATTACAATGTCGATCCCAACAACATGCGCAACAAGCTCGATCTCGGCGGTGGTGCACTGCCCGACATCGGCGTCTACCCGACCGTGTCGACGCGCTTTTCGACCGGCAAGGAGCCGCTGCGCGTACAGGCGACGATCGAGCGCGACAAGACATTCGGCACCGACATCTATTCCTCGATCCGTGCCGATTTCGGCGATTTCGAACTGTCCTTCTACCTGTCGACCCAGATGGCGGCACGCCAGGTGATGGTGTTCCATGGCGAGAAGGGTTTCATCGAAGTATTCTCGCCCTTCAATGCCGGGCTGTACGACCATCACCGCGTCGAACTGCACAACCAGAATCACACCGAGGCGCAGGTGTTCCGCTTTCCTGGGACGCAGCAATACAGGCTGGAGGTCGAGACCTTCGCGCGGGCGGCGCAAGGCGGCAAGGAGCGGGTTTTCACGCTGGAAGAATCCGTTCTCAACCAGAAAGTCATCGACGCCATCTTCCGCGCCGGCGACACGGGCGGCTGGGAGACCGTCTGAGACCCGCATTAAATAGCCGGCTAATCCTGGGAGGAAAAATGGCTGACGACGCGGATGTCATCATTGTCGGCGCCGGCCTTGCCGGGCTTGTTGCCGCCGCCGAGCTTGCCGAGGCCGGCAAGAAAATCATCATCGTCGACCAGGAGCCGGAGCAATCGCTGGGCGGCCAGGCGTTCTGGTCGTTCGGCGGGCTTTTCCTGGTCGATTCGCAGGAGCAGCGGCGCATGCGCATCCGCGACTCCCATGATCTGGCGCTCGAGGACTGGATGGGCACCGCCGCTTTCGACCGGCCGGAGGATTTCTGGCCGCGCAAATGGGCGGAGGCCTATGTCGGCTTTGCCGCCGGCGAGAAGCGCTCCTGGCTCCTGCAGCGCGGCCTGAAATTCTTTCCTGTCGTCGGCTGGGCCGAACGCGGCGGCGGCAATGCCATCGGCCATGGCAATTCGGTGCCGCGCTTCCACATCACCTGGGGTACCGGTCCCGGCGTGCTAGAGCCGTTCGTCCAGCGCGTGCGCGAGGCGCAAAAGCGCGGATTGATCGACTTCAGGTTCCGCCATCGGGCCAATGAGCTGACGCGGACGGGTGCGACCGTGACCGGCGTGCGTGGCGACATCCTGCAGCCGAGCACTGTCGAGCGTGGCCACAAGAGTTCGCGCGATGTGTCAGGCGACTTCGAACTGCATGCCCAGGCGGTGATCGTCGCCTCCGGCGGCATTGGCGCCAACCATCAGCTTGTCCGCGAGAATTGGCCCAAGCGGCTGGGCACGGCACCGAAGCGCATGATCACGGGCGTGCCCGACCATGTCGATGGCCGCATGCTGGCCATATCGGAACAGGCCGGCGGCTCGATCATCAACCGCGACCGTATGTGGCACTATGTCGAGGGCATCAAGAACTGGGCGCCGATCTGGACCGATCATGCCATCCGCATCCTGCCCGGACCGTCCTCGCTGTGGCTCGATGCCCGGGGAAAACGCCTGCCGGTGCCGCTTTATCCCGGGTTCGACACGCTGGGCACGCTCAGCCACATCATGAGTACCGGCTTCGATTATTCCTGGTTCATCCTGACCAGGAAAATCATCCAGAAGGAATTCGCGCTGTCGGGCTCGGAACAGAACCCCGATCTGACGGGAAAAAGCTGGCGCCAGGTGCTCGGCCGCGCCACGTCGGGCATCCCCGGTCCCGTCAAGGCGTTCATGGAAAAGGGCGAGGATTTCATCGTCGAGACCGAACTTTCGAAGCTGGTGGCGCGCATGAACGCGCTGGCCGGCGGCGAACCGCTGCTCGATGCGGCAGGGGTCGAGCGCGAGATCCGCGCCCGCGACATGCAGCTCGACAATCCGTTCTCCAAGGACATGCAGATCACCGCGCTGCGCGGCGCGCGCGCCTATCTCGGCGACCGGCTGATCCGCACGGCAAAGCCGCACAAGATGCTCGACCCGGCGAACGGACCGCTGATCGCGGTGCGCCTCAACATCCTGACCCGCAAGACGCTGGGCGGCCTGCAGACCGATCTCGACAGCCGCGTGCTGGGTCCCGACGGCCAGCCGGTACCGGGCCTCTATGCCGTCGGTGAAGCCGCGGGTTTCGGCGGCGGCGGCGTGCACGGCTACGCGGCGCTCGAAGGCACGTTCCTGGGTGGCTGCATCTTCTCGGGCCGCAGCGCGGGCCGGGCAGCGGCACGTTCGGTGGGGTGAGATGGCGGCGTCTTGCAGGCCTTTGGCCAGGCATGGCAAGGCCGACGCCATCGGCCGTGCAACCGACGAACCGCAGCGGTGGTTGAACGCGACCCGTGTCGCCGCTCCATGCTTGGCCGGGTGGACGTTAAACGCAGTCAAGTTGTGTTAAGTTGGGTAAAATCCCGCCGCCCGCCCGCATTTGTGCCTTAGGGGCCGGCATGAATGACGGACGGAATGGAATGAACAAGGTCCTCCTCATCGACGACGATGTCGAGTTGACGACGCTGCTGCAGGAATACCTGGTCGAAGAAGGGTATGACGTGGCGACAGGCACGGACGGCGGCACGGCGATTGCCGCCGCCGCGCGCAAAGCGGCGGACCTGATCGTGCTCGATATCATGATGCCCCGAATGAACGGGATCGAGGTCCTGCAAAGGATCAGGAAGCTGAGCCAGGTTCCGGTGCTGCTGCTCACGGCAAGAGGCGATGACATCGACCGGATATCGGGCCTTAACCTCGGTGCCGACGACTATGTGACAAAACCCTGTTCGCCGGGAGAGCTCGCGGCCCGAGTGCGCGCGATCCTTCGTCGTGCGAACCAGCCCGCGGTCGGCGCGTCCACTGACACGCTGAGAGCCGGACGGCTGGTGATCCATCCGAGCAACAGAACCGCCGAATGGGACGGGCAGTTGCTGGAGCTTACCGGTACGGAGTTCAGCCTGCTCGAAGTTCTCGCTCGCCATGCCGGTCAGTTGGTGCCGAAGCAAGACATCTCGAAACGGGCTTTTGGAAAGCCGCTAGCCCCGTTCGATCGCCGCATCGACGTCCATATCAGCAGCGTGCGTCAGAAGCTCGGCCTCAGGGACGATGGACAGTCATGGATAAGGTCTGTTCGCGGCCAAGGCTATCAACTTCTTTTGGACTGACATGCCCCGGCTGTTCAAGAAGTTCTTCGTGATAACCTGGCTGACGCTTGCCGCGTCCGTCGCGATCATAGTCCTGACGCTCGACTTCTTTCAGACGCTTCCTTCCGCTTCGAAACTGGAACGCCAGAAGCAGGCGGTCGTCCTCGACCTGACTGAAAACCTCCTTGTCAAGGACGGTGAAGATGCCGCTCGGCGCTTTGCCCGTGCAAGCGAGGACACGGTGCCGGTCGGCCTCACGATCTCCGAGATCGCGGGATCCGGCGCATGCACCGATAGGAGCACGGCGGAGACAAGAACCGTCCTGAAGGACGGGAGTTGCTACCGGATCTCCGTGCCTCGGCAATACAGTGTCATTCTCGACAAGCTTGGTCCGTTCGTACCAGGGCTCGGTATTTTGATTTCGAGCGCGATATCGGCGGCCGCGCTCGCCCGATATCTCATTCGTCCCGTCGTGCACCTTCGCGACGGCCTGAGCGCGCTCGCCCATGGCCGCTTCGACGTCCGCATCGGACACAAGATGGCAGGCCGGAAGGACGAGGTCTCCGCGCTCGCGCATGATTTCGATTCCAGCGCTGCGCGGTTGCAGGAGCTGCAGGAGGCACAGCAGAGACTTTTCCACGACGTGTCCCATGAGCTGCGCTCCCCGCTGTCACGTCTGCAAGCCGTTGGGGGTGTCCTTCGGCAGAGTCCGGGCAAACTCGATGCCATGCTGGATCGCATGGACCGGGAGATCGAACGGCTCGATGCGCTGGTCGGCGAAGTGCTGACGCTCGCCAGGCTGACGGCCGGTTCCCGCCTCCCTCTGTCGACACAGAGGCTGGACGTCATCGATCTCCTGAACGAAATCCTGAGCGACGCGGCGTTCGAAGCCCAGGCACGCCAGGTTTCGATCACCACCAATGTCGACGACAGCTTTCTTGCCGAGGTCGAAGGCGAGCTGATCTGCCGGGCGCTGGAAAACGTCATTCGCAACGCCGTCAAATACACCGCCGAACACTCGCAAATCATCGTGCAATGCGAGACCACGGAACACCTCCTCAAGGTGTGCGTCGTGGATCAGGGGCCGGGCGTCAGGCGAGACGAACTCGAACGAATCTTCCAGCCATTCTCCCGCGGCAACGACGCGGCACCCAGAGGCGGGTACGGTCTTGGCCTTGCGATCGCGAGACAGGCAATCGAGCGCCATGGCGGGCGCGTATACGCGTCGCTGCCGGACGTCGGCGGCTTGGCCATCATGCTGGAGATTCCTCGGCAGCCGGCCAACGATCGAGGTTGATGGCAAGGTTTACCCAACTTTACACTGCCTTTACCGCCATTAACGCTGGCATCGCTAAAGCTGGACCGCGACCCCGGTTCTTCAAATGCGAGAGAGTGGACTGATGTCGGTGACCACGACGGTGTTTCAGCAGGGCAAGAGGATGCGGTTCCTCTGGCTGGCCGTGCCATTACTTTTGACGCCGGTCCTATTGTCGCAGAGCGCCTGGCCGCCGGAGACTCTTCCTCGCCAAGGCATGGAGCTTATTGGCTCCGCATTTATCATAATATGTGTCGCCGGTCGGTGCTGGGCATCGCTGTATATAGGCGGACGCAAGAACCGGGAACTCATAACGAACGGCCCTTATAACCACACCCGCAATCCGCTGTACTTCTTTTCTTCCCTAGGGCTTGCCGGCATCGGCCTGATTTTCGGGTCAGTGGCGATTGCGGCCTTCTACTTCCTGTTTGGGTATCTGGTATTCGCTTATGTCTCAGGCCGCGAATCGATTGCTCTTGACGGGCTTTTTGGCGATGCCTACCGGGAATATTGCCATGAGGTGCCCGCCTTCCTCCCTCGCTTCGGACGAAGCGTTGGCGACGTCGCGCATCAATTGCCCAGGACGTTCAACCCGGTTGCGCTGAAGCGTACCGCTATCGACAGTTCCTGCTTTCTCCTTGCAATCCCCGGGTCCGAACTCATCGAGTCGTTGCAATCCGCAAAGCTCCTCAAACCAATACTGCACCTCTTTTGATGGCTGGGCTGCCGGCCCGATGAAACAAGTTTCCTCCGGCCCGCGTACGGTTCTGAGGCGAAACGCCCCGCTGGCCGCACCATCACGCTGGCGCTTCCGGCGACGTATGCGCCGGCTGAAGATCCGTGCCGATCGTGGGTTTTACCCAACTTTACACTGCCTTTACCGCGATTAACGCTGGGGCCGCTAGAGCTGAACCCATGATGCCGGTTCAGACGATTTGACAATGATCCTGAAGCTTCGACGACTTGAAATGCGGCCGCGAGCAGCGCTCTGCGCGGCCCTGTGGTTGTCCGCGTGCACGAGTGTGCCCTTGCCCCAGGGCACGTCCCTCAGTTCCTACGCCGGAATGAGCCCATCCACGGGCATCCTCGCAAAAGCGAGATTGCGTGTGGATCCGGCGCCGTTGCTCGCCGCACAGACCGTGCGCATTGTACCGACCGCGACGCAGATCGGCAGCAGTGGCTTCGATCCCAAAGACCTGGCGCTCGTCGCCAACGCGGTCGACCGGGCGCTCTGCACTGACCTTAGCGACCGCTTCCAGGTCGTGGCCCCGAGCCTGCCAGCGGACCTCATCGTCCACGCTACCGTCACCGACATCGTTGCGACCAATCGTACGGCGGCGGCGGGTTCCGTCGTTGCGTCGCTCGGCGCCTCGGTGGCGGGGCTCGGCGTTCCAGTCCCCCGGCTTCCGATCGGCCTCGGCGGCCTGGCCATCGAGGCCGAGGCCGTCGACAAGGACAGTTCCCAGAAGGCAGCCATTCTCTGGTCGCGCGGTGCAAACATAATCACGACCAAGGCTCGGGTGTCCACGGTGGGGGATGCGTATTCCCTCTCTTCGGCCTTCGCCGCTGACTTCAGCCGCATGCTGCTCAAGGGCAAGGACCCGTTCAAGGGAATGCCGGCGATACCATCGATGCAAAGACTGCGGGCCTCGCTCGGCGGTGATCCGAAATACGATGCCTGCAAGGCGTTCGGAACGGCTCCCGGCATTCCGGGAATGGTCGCCGCCCGCTTCGGCCTGCCGCCCACCTGGACCGACAGGGGCGCCGCGGTCTCCCGCTAGCGATAGCGGATATTTGTCGCGAGAAGCGGCGCTCTGCCGCACTTCGAGCAATCTAGAGCCGTTCCAGGAAAAGCGTGTAGCGGCTTTCCGTCCGGAATTGCGTAAAAACAAAGAGTTAGAAGAAGCACGTCCAAGATTGGCAGCGGCGGCGGTCGCAATCATGGATCATGGGATCGAGTTCGGAACTGCTGCGAACCCTCGTTGCCGCTTCCAGCGAAGAATCGGCGGCGTCGGCGCTCATAGTTCTGTACCGAAATGGCGCGCCCGAAGAGATTCGAACTCCTGACCCCCAGATTCGTAGTCTGGTGCTCTATCCAGCTGAGCTACGGGCGCGCATCAGGCCATGTTTTCGACGGCCCCGCGATCCGATCCGAAAGACCGGCCGCGAATGTGTGCAGTTCCCTAACGACTGAATTTGCGAAAAGCAAGCCGATCCGGCAAAAGTTTTGTCGCAAGCCTGTCATCCAGCGATGCCGGCGCCGATCCCGGCACTTCGAGCCGTGGGATCAGCCTGAATCCAGACGGCGGACAATCGGGTAAGGTCAGGGAAGAGGCGGGCCCGGAAGGCGAGTAATCCTCAGCAAACGGCCGGAAGCCGTCAGGCCGGGCGGCGCAGGCTGCCACGGGCCTGGTCGAGGCGCACCGGCTGGTCGGGGATGGTGACGGCGAATGTCGTGCGCCCGCCAATCGACTCGACCAATTCCACAGTGCCGCCATGCGCGCGGATCAGTTCATGCGCGATGGCCAGGCCAAGACCGGTGCCGCCGCTGCGCGCGGAGCCGCGGAAGGCCGCGAACAGGTTTTCGCGCGCCTTCGGCGGCAGGCCGGGGCCGGTGTCGGTGACGGCGATGCGGCTGACACTGCCCATGCGCTCGGC
>NZ_RZSJ01000021.1:0-24232 GCF_003998025.1 Mesorhizobium sp. M8A.F.Ca.ET.021.01.1.1 | reverse complement strand
ACAGACCTTCGAGGAAGCGAAGGCCTTTTACGACGACCTCAAGGGGCGCATGGCGGCGTATGGGCGTGAACCCGATGACATCAAGATCATGCCCGGTGTCGCGCCCGTGGTGGCGGAGACCGAAGCCGAGGCCCGCGAAAAATTCGAGGAATTGCAGGAATTGATCCCCGACGACGTCGGCGTGGCGCTGCTGTCCAGCTATCTCAGCATATCCGACCTCTGGCGCCATCCGCTCGACGGTCCACTGCCCGACTTGCCCGAGAGCGAGGGCATGAAAAGCCGGCAGGCCCTGGTCGTCGAGCAATCGCGCCGCGATGGCCTTTCCATTCGCCAACTGGCGCGGCATTTCGCCGGCGCGCGCGGCCATTGGCGCATCGTGGGAACCGCGGTCCAGGTGGCGGACGAGTTGCAGGCGCGGTTCGAAGGCGGTGCCGCCGACGGCTTCAACGTCATGCCGTCTTATTTTCCCGGCGAACTCGATGCCTTTGCCACGCTGGTCGTGCCGGAACTGCAGCGGCGCGGCCTGTTCCGCAAGGAGTATGAAGGCGCCACGTTGCGCGCGCATCTCGGCCTCAGGCGACCGAGCTAGCCGGCGGTCACCCTGTCATGCGGAGCGTGATGCTCTGCGTTCGAAGCCGCATTGTGGATGACCAGCGCCGTCATGATCTCGGCGGCGGCGAGCGCGGCAATAACCGGCGGACGCTTGTCCTTGACGGCGTCGCCGCCGATCGGCGAGACGAGGCGGGCGAATTCGGTCTCCGTGCCGTCGGCCGATTTCAGGAACCAGTGCCTGAAGGTCGCTTTCTTGGTCTTCGAACCGATCATGCCGACATAGGCCGCGTCGTCGCGTTTCAGCGCTTCGGCGACGATCAGGAAATCGAGCGCGTGGTCATGCGTAAGGACGGCGAAGGCGGTGCCGGCCGGGGCGTTGCGCAGCTCTGCCTCGGGCATCGGCGTCAGCCGCGTCTCGACGGTTTCCGGCATGCCTTCCAACGCCTCGGCGCGGGTCTCGATGACGACGCCATGCACGGGAAGAAGTGCAATCGCCGACGCGAGCGCTTGGCCGACATGGCCGCCGCCGAAGATATAGACATGCGGCAGATGCGCCTCCTCCGATTCAGCGTGCGCCATCAGCTTTTCCTCGATTGTGCCGTCGACCAAGCGGATCAACACCTTGACCCGACCCCCGCAGCACTGGCCGATTTCCGGCCCGAGCGGAACGTCGAGCGTGACGCCAGCTTCGTCAGCGTCGCGCTGCCCCTCACCCTTACCCTCTCCCCGTAAGGACGGGGAGAGGGGGTCGCCGGCGTTACGGCCGCTTCCCTTCTCCCCGTCACTATACGGGGAGAAGGTGCCGGCAGGCGGATGAGGGGCGGCGCCGACATCGGCAAACTCGCTGAAAGATGCGGAGCGCAAAGAGCCCAGCATCTGCCGCGCCTTATCGATCGCCATATATTCGAGCTGACCGCCGCCAATGGTGCCGAAAATCGCCGATGGCGAGACAAGCATGAACGCACCGGCCTCGCGCGGCGTCGAACCCTTTGCCGCCGCAACTTCGACAAGCGCGACCCGACCGGCATGGTCGAGAAACACTTTCAGCTCTTGAACCTTCGAGTTCATCGCCTGCACTTCCATCCAGGAAATATAGTATTTTTCGGCGCGATTTGCACGTTTTGGCCTCAGGAAGGCTCTGAAGCCTCCCGCTTCAGCCGCTCGATCGCCATCAGCACGCGTTCGGGTGTCGCCGGCGCGTCGAGACGCGGGCAGATCTTGTGGTCGGCGACGCTCGCCACCGCGTCCGACAGCGCGTGCAGCACAGCCATGCCGTGCGGCAGCGGCGGCTCGCCGACCGCCTTGGAGCGATGGATGGTCGGCTCATAGGCCTGCGACCAGTCGGTCAGCGCCACGTTGAAGATCTTCGGTCGGTCCGACGCCAGCGGAATCTTGTAGGTCGACGGTGCATGCGTGCGCAGCCGGCCCTTGTCGTCCCACCACAGTTCCTCCGTCGTCAGCCAGCCCATGCCCTGGATGAAGCCGCCCTCGACTTGGCCGAGATCGATCGCCCGGTTCAGCGAACGGCCGCAATCATGCAGGATATCGGCGCGCTCGACGACATATTCGCCGGTCAGCGTGTCGACCGACACTTCGGCGCAGGCAGCGCCATAGGCGTAGTAATAGAAGGCGTGGCCCTGGCCCTTGCTCCGATCCCAGTGGATCTTCGGCGTCTTGTAGAAGCCGGCGGCCGAGAGCTGCACACGCGCGATATAGGCCTGCTTGACCAGATCGTTGAAGCTGACCTCCTGGTTGCCGACGCGCACCCGGTTTGGCAGGAACACCACCTGGTCAACCGGCACCTGGTACTTCTCGGCGGCGAAGTCGGTCAGCCGCTGGCGGATCTGGCGCGCTGCGTTCTGCGCCGCCATGCCATTGAGGTCGGCGCCCGAGGACGCAGCCGTCGGCGCGGTGTTGGGCACCTTGGCGGTGGTGGTGGCGGTGATCTTCACGCGATCGAGGTCGATCTGGAACTCCTCCGCCACGACTTGCGCCACCTTGAGATGCAGGCCCTGCCCCATTTCGGTGCCGCCATGGTTCATGTGCACCGAACCATCGGCATAGACATGCACCAGCGCGCCGGCCTGGTTGGCCTCGGTCTTGGTGAAGGAGATGCCGAACTTGACCGGCGTCAGCGCCAGGCCGCGCTTGACGAAGCGGCTGTTGGCGTTGAATGCGGAAATCTCGCGACGGCGGCGCGCATAGTTGGCGCTGTCTTCCAGTTCCGCCACGATGCGCTGGATGATGCAGTCCTCGACCTTCTGGTGATAAGGGGTGACGTTGCGGCCGCCGATCGCTTCCATCGGATCGTAGAAATTCAGCTTGCGGATTTCGAGCGAATCCTTGCCGACCGCGAAGGCGACCTCGTCGATGACACGCTCGGCGCCGACCATGCCTTGCGGGCCGCCGAAGCCGCGGAACGCGGTGTTGGAGACGGTGTTGGTGTAGAGCGGCGCGGACTTGGCCAGCACCGCGGGATAGAAATAGGCGTTGTCGCAGTGGAACAGCGCACGGTCGCCGACCGGGCCGGACAGGTCGGCGGAGAAGCCGCAGCGCAAGGCGTAAGTGAAATCGACGCCGAGAATATTGCCCTCGTCGTCGAAGCCGACCTCGTAGTCGATGGCGAAATCGTGCCGCTTGCCGGTGGCGGTCATGTCCTCGTCGCGGTCGAGCCGGATCTTGACCGCCCGCTTCAGCCTCTTGGCGGCGATCGCGGCGATCGCGGCGCACTGGTTGGCCTGCGTTTCCTTGCCGCCGAAGCCGCCGCCCATGCGGCGCACTTCCACCGTCACCGCGTTACTCGGCACGCCAAGCGTGTGGGCGACCAGATGCTGCGTCTCGCTCGGCCCCTGGGTCGAACAATAGACGGTGACCTCGTCGTCCTCGCCGGGGATGGCGAGAGACACCTGGCCTTCGAGGTAGAAATGGTCCTGGCCGCCAAGCCACATCCGGTTCTTGATGCGGCGGGGCGCTGCCTTGATTGCCGCAGCCGCATCGCCGCGCCGCAAGATCAGCGGCGTGGTCACCTGCTTGTCCTTCGCCGGATCAAGGTCCCAGATGTCGATCACGGCGGGAAGCTCGTCATATTCGATCCTGGCCAGGCGCGCGGCGCGCCGGGCTGCCTCGCGCGTCTCGGCAATCACCGCGAAGATCGGCTGGCCGAAGAACTGCACCTTGCCTTCCGCCAGAACCGGATCGTCATGCATGTTGCTGGGCGAGACATCGTTCTCACCCGGCACGTCGGCATAAGTCAGCACGTCGACGACACCAGGGGCCGCGCGCACCGCCGAGAGGTCGACGCTTTTCAGAACGCCATGCGCCACCTTGGACAGGCCAAGGCCGGCATGCAGGGTGCCGGCCGGCTCCGGCATGTCGTCGATATAGACGGCGCCGCCGCTGACATGCTTGTGGGCGGAATCATGCCGCTGGTCGGTAGCGACGCCGCCGACGATCTTCTCGGCCTTGAGGTTTGATGATGCGTGCTTGTTCATCAGGCCGCCTCGTTGCGTGATACCTGGAACGGCGCCTTGGTGCCGGTGGTTTCCACGTAGAAGCGCAACAAAAGGTTCTTCGCTGCCAGCGCTCGATATTCGGCGGTCGCGCGCATATCGGTGAGCGGCGTGAAGTCCTTGACGTATTCGGCCATCGCGGCCTCCACCGTGGCTTCGTTCCAGGCCTTGCCTATCAGCGCCTTCTCGACAGCCGACGCCCGCTTCGGCGTTGCCGCCATGCCGCCATAGGCGATGCGGATATCGGCCACCGTGCCGTCCTTGGCCAGAGCCAGACAGAAGGCACCCAAGGTCGCGGTGATGTCCTCGTCGCGGCGCTTGGTGACCTTGTAGACGGCGAATTTCACGTCCTTTGCCGGCACGGGCACGTGCACGGCCTCGACGAACTCGCCCGGCTGGCGATCCTGCTTGCCATAGGCAATGAAGAAGTCCTGCAACGGGATCGTGCGCCGCTTCTTGCCCTTGCGCAATGTCAGCCGTGCGCCGAGCACGATCAAGGGCGGCGGCGTGTCGCCGATCGGCGAGCCGTTAGCGACATTGCCGCCGATCGTGCCCATGTTGCGGACCTGTTCGCCGCCGATGCGGTCGAACAACGGCCCCAACGCAGGGATGCGTTTCGACAGCGTCGAAAAGGCTTCGGTGTAGGTCACGCCGGCGCCAATCGATATGACGCCGTTTTCTTCCGTGACGGCGCAAAGCCCCGGCAGATTGCCGATGAAGATCGCCGGCGAGATATCGCGCATGTGCTTGGTCACCCACAGGCCAACATCGGTCGAACCGGCGACGACCGTCGCGGTGGGTTCCTTCTCGAAGACAGAAGCGAAATCGTCGGCGTCGGCCGGCACGACCAGCCGCGTCCTGCCGGAGCCAATCTCGACCCTGGCGCCATCGCGCAACGACTGCAGCCGTGTCGTGATGTCCCGGCGCTCCGCCGCCAGCGGGTCCTTCGCCGCCTTGCCATAGCTCGATATGGCGTGCGCGGCGCGCATGATCGCTTCGTAGCCGGTGCAGCGGCAGAGATTGCCTTGCAAGGCTTTTTCGATGGCCGCGTCCGACGGGTCCGGCGACTTCATCCACAGGCCGTAGAGCGACATGACGAAACCCGGCGTGCAGAAGCCGCATTGCGAGCCATGGAAATCGACCATCGCCTGCTGCACAGGATGCAACCGGCCTGACACACCGCGCAGATGTTCGACCGTCACGACATGGGCGCCGTCGAGCGAGCCGAGGAAGCGGATGCAGGAATTGACGCTTTCATAGACCAATCCGGCGGCCGATAGCCTGCCGACCAGCACGGTGCAGGCGCCGCAATCGCCCTCGGCGCAGCCTTCCTTGGTGCCGCGCAGCGAACGATCGAGCCGCAGCCAGTCGAGCAAGGTCGCGTCGGGCGCCACGGATGACAGCGCGACATCCCTGCCATTGAGGATGAAGCGGATTTCGTTGCGGATGTTGACCTTGGCCATGCCTTAGCTCCCCCTGTAGGTGGAATAGCCGTAGGGCGAGATCAGCAATGGTACATGATAGTGCACCGCCTCCGCCATGCCGAAGCGTATCGGCACGCTGTCGAGGAAGGCAGGCTCCGGCAGCTTCGTGCCCTGGCCGCGCAGATAGTCGCCGGCCGCGAACACCAGTTCGTATTCGCCGGTGCGGAAGTCGGCGCCTGCCAGCAGCGGCGCGTCGCAGCGGCCGTCTGCATTGGTGACGACCGTCTTCAGAAGCGTGCGAGCAGCACCGTCGAGACGGTAGAGCGCGATCGACAATCCCGCCGCCGGCCTGCCGGTCGCGGTATCCAGGACATGGGTCGTCAGACGCCCGCCATCGGCTTTCGACGTTTCTGCCATTGGCCGCCTCCCATTTCCAGTACGAACAAATTGGCCGGTATAATCGAGCACCGCTGATGAATTGTGCGCCAATTAAAGGCGATGCATAAGTCCCGGTCGAGCGGAGTGCGACAAAAACACTTTCAAAAATTTTGAGGGGAATGCGAGAAGCACCCTTTCGATATTCTGATCATACTTCCGGTGATGCCGGGCGCGGAGGGACGATGCGTTACACCAGGGACATGCGTGGCTACGGGGCCAATCCGCCGGATCCGAAATGGCCTGGCGGCGCGCATGTCGCCGTGCAGTTCGTCGTCAATTACGAGGAGGGCGGCGAGAACTGCGTGCTCCACGGCGACAAGGCTTCGGAAGCCTTCCTCTCGGAAATCGTCGGCGCGGCGCCCTGGGTGGGCCAGCGCCACTGGAACATGGAATCGATCTACGAGTATGGGGCGCGAGCCGGCTTCTGGCGGCTGTTGCGCCTGTTCGGCGAGGCGCAAGTGCCCGTGACCTGCTATGGCGTCGCCACGGCGCTCGCGCGCTCCCCCGACCAGGTCACGGCGATGCAGGAAGCCGGCTGGGAAATCGCCTCGCACGGGTTGAGATGGATCGACTACCGCGACCACGATGCCGAGGACGAGCGCCGCGACCTCGAAGCGGCGATCAAGCTGCATTACGAGGTGACCGGCCAGCGCCCGACCGGCTGGTATACGGGCCGCACTTCGGTCAACACGGTGCGCCTGGTGGCGGAGGAAGGCGGCTTCGATTACGTCTCGGACACCTATGACGACGAACTGCCCTACTGGTTCGAGCATAGCGGCGGCACGCAGCTCATCATCCCCTACACGCTCGATGCCAACGACATGCGCTTCGCCACGCCGCAAGGCTTCAATTCGGGTGACCAGTTCTTTGCCTATCTCAAGGATAGTTTCGACACGCTCTATGCCGAGGGCAAGGCAGGCAGGCCGCGCATGATGAATATCGGCCTGCATTGCCGCCTTGTCGGGCGGCCGGGCCGGGTGGCGGCGCTGAAGCGCTTCGTCGATTATGTCAAATCGCATGACAAGGTCTGGCTGGCGCGGCGCATCGACATCGCCAAGCACTGGCAGGAGAACCATCCCTACAAACCGGCCGCTCTGCGCCCGTCGAAGATGGAATTCGAGACGTTCGTTCACACCTTCGGCGGCGTGTTCGAACATTCGCCCTGGATTGCCGAACGGGCCCACGAGTTGGAGCTCGGTCCGGCACACGACACGGCGGGGGGCCTGCACAATGCGCTCTGCCGCATCTTCCGCGCCGCCAGCGAAACCGAACGGCTCGGCGTGCTCAACGCCCATCCCGACCTCGCCGGCAAACTGGCCAAGGCCAGGCGGCTGACGGCGGAATCCACCCGGGAACAGGCTTCCGCCGGCCTCGACGCGCTGACCGACAAGGAACGCGAACTGTTCTCCAAGCTCAACGCCGCCTACGTCACCACCTTCGGCTTCCCCTTCATCATCGCGGTGAAAGGCAAGACAAAGGAGGAAATCCTCGCCGAATTCGAAGCCCGTATCGGCAACGGCCGCGGCGTCGAATTCGAAACCGCCTGCAAACAGGTCGAGCGCATTGCGCTGTTGCGCCTCAAGGACATGCTTCCACAATAGGTTTAAACCCATGGATACGATCAGGATGCCCGAGCGAACCTATTATGCCCCACAGGGGGGCCATCCCGGCCAGAACGAGCTTTTGACCGGGCGCGCCGTCTTCACCGAGGCCTATGCGGTCATCCCCAAAGGCGTGATGCAGGACATCGTGACCAGCCCGCTGCCCTTCTGGGACAAGACCAGGGCCTGGATCATCGCAAGGCCGCTGTCGGGATTTGCCGAGACGTTTTCGCAGTACATCGTCGAGGTTCTGCCGGGCGGCGGCAGCGACCGGCCGGAACCTGACGCCGGCGCCGAAGGCGTGCTGTTCGTGGTCGAGGGGGAACTCACCGTATCGCTCGCCGGCAAAAAGCATGTGCTTGCCGCCGGTGGCTTTGCCTTCCTGCCGCCGGCAAGCGGCTGGACGGTGCGCAACGAGAGCAGCGCTGCCGTCCGCTTCCACTGGATCCGCAAGGCCTATGAGGTGGTCGACGGCCTGGACACGCCGGAAGCCTTCTTCAGCAGCGACCAGCAGGTGGCGCCGACGCCGATGGCCGGCACCGAGGGCCGCTGGGCGACGACGCGTTTCGTCGATCCGGACGACATGCGCCACGACATGCACGTCACCATCGTCACGCTCGAGGCGGGCGCGGTCATTCCCTTCGCCGAAACCCATGTCATGGAACATGGGCTCTACGTGCTCGAAGGCAAGGCGGTCTACCGGCTGAACCAGGACTGGGTCGAGGTCGAGGCCGGCGACTTCATGTGGCTGCGCGCCTTCTGCCCGCAGGCCTGCTATGCCGGCGGCCCCGGAAAATTCCGCTATCTGCTCTACAAGGACGTCAACCGGCACGCCAAGCTCGGCGGCTATCTCGGGGGCCGCGGGCGGTGAGCCGCATCGTCGCGCAGCCGCTGAGCCGCGAAAACTTCGCGCCCTTCGGCGACGTCATCGATATGGGCGGCGACAACCGCTACCCAATCAATGGCGGCAAGGCGATCCGCTATCATGATCTCGCCACCGCCGAGGCCGCTGGGCCGAATGCGCGCGTGCTGATCTCGATGGTGCGCGGCACACCCTATGAAATGCCGCTGAAGCTGACCATGGTCGAGCGCCATCCGCTCGGCAGCCAGGCTTTCATCCCGCTGTCGCCACGGCCGTTTCTGGTCGTCGTCTGCCACGATACCAAGGACGGGCCAGGCGAACCGCATGGCTTCATCGCCGCGCCCGGACAGGGCATCAACTACAAGCGCAATCTCTGGCACGGTGTGCTGACGCCGATCGGCGAGGAACAGGATTTCCTCATCGTCGATCGCGGCGGCGATGGCTCCAACCTCGAAGAGTTTCACTTCTCGCACCCTTACGAAATCCACCTTCCCAGAAAGCCCGTGATTTCATCATGACCGACATTTCGCTGATCGACCGCCTGCTCGACGTGATCGAGCACGACATCGTGCCGAAGACGGCAGAAGGCGTCGCCCATGGCAACAAGCTGTTCGGCGCGGCGATCCTGCGCAAGGACGACCGGTCGCTGGTGCTGGCCGAGACCAACAACGAGATGGAAAACCCGCTCTGGCATGGCGAGGTGCATTGCCTGAAGCGTTTTTACGAGATGCCCAGAGCCGAACGCGTCGACACGAAAGAGGCCATCTTCATTGCCACCCATGAGCCGTGCTCGCTCTGCCTGTCGGCGATCACCTGGACCGGTTTCGACAATTTCTACTATTTGTTCAGCCACGAGGACTCGCGCGACAGTTTTGCCATCCCGCATGATCTCAAAATTCTGAAAGAGGTCTTCACTCTCGACCCCGGCGGCTACAATGCCGAGAACGCCTATTGGAAGAGTTTTTCGATCCGCCGGCTGGTGCGGGCCCTGCCCGAGGTCGAACGCCGGCGGCTGGAGGCGCGGATCGGCAGGATTTCCGCACGCTATGACGAACTGTCCGACGCCTATCAGGCGAACAAGGCCGCAAACGACATTCCGCTGAGTTGATGGTATGAGACAAGTCGCATATTTCGCTGCTCCAGTCGCGAATGGCGATTGAAAGTTTTCGTGCCGCGGAGCGTTATGCCTGCCATGAAAACCATCACCGAATTTCCCCGTAAGGTCGTCGAATTTCCCGACATGGGTATCGTCATGCCCGATGGCTGCCGGTTGTCGGCGCGGGTGTGGATGCCGGAGGATGCGGGCGACGATCCAGTACCTGTCATCCTTGAGCATCTGCCCTACCGCAAGCGCGATGGAACGATCTTTCGCGATCAGCTTACCCATCCCTATTTCGCCGGGCACGGCTACGCCTCGATCCGCGTCGACATGCGCGGCAATGGCGATTCCGAAGGGCTGATGGACGACGAATATTCCGAGCAGGAACTGCAGGACGCCTGCGATGTCATCGCCTGGGCGGCGGCGCAGCCCTGGTGCAATGGCAATGTCGGCATGATGGGCATCTCCTGGGGCGGCTTCAACTGCCTGCAGGTGGCGGCCAAACAGCCGCCGGCGCTCAAGGCGGTGATCAGCCTGTGCTCGACCGTCGACCGCTATGCCGACGACATTCACTACAAGGGCGGCTGCCTTTTGAACGAGAATTTCGGCTGGGCCTCGACCATGCTGTCCTATTCGTCGCGGCCACCGGATCCGCTGATTGCCGGCGACAACCGCTGGCGCGATCTGTGGCTGAGACGGCTGGAGAACCAGTCCTTCCTTTTGCCGCTCTGGCTCAGCCACCAGCATCGCGACGCCTACTGGAAACGCGGCTCGATCTGCGAGGATTTTTCCGCAATCAAAGCCGCAGTGCTGTCGATCGGCGGCTGGCATGACGGCTACCGCAACACGATCTCGCACCTCGTCACCAACATCGAGGCACCGGTCAAGGGCATCGTTGGACCGTGGATACACAAATACCCGCACTATGCGGGCCCCAAGCCGGCCATCGGCTTCCTGCAGGAAGCGCTGCGCTGGTGGGACCACTGGCTGAAGGGCGCCGAGACCGGCGTCGAGGCCGATCCCGACTATCGTGCCTATGTGATGGACAGCGTGCGCCCCGCTCGCTGGCATCCGGAGCGGCCCGGCCGCTGGATAGCCGAGCAGGAATGGCCGTCGTCCAACATAACGATTGAAACGATCGAACTCGTTTCCGCTGATGCAGGACCTTCCATCGTCGCTTCGCCGCAGACCTGCGGGCTTGCCGGCGGCGAATACTTTCCCTTCACCTTCGGCCCGGAATTGCCTGGTGACCAGCGCCCTGACGACGGGCTGTCGGCGTGTTTCGACCAGCCTGAGCTCACCAAGCCGATCGAGATCGTCGGCGCGCCGGAGCTTGAGATCCAGTTTGCCTCCGATCGGCCCCAGGCCAACATCGCGGTCCGGCTTTGCGACGTGCATCCCGACGGCGCCTCGGAACTTATCTCCTATGGCGTGCTCAATCTGACGCACCGCAAGTCGCATGAATTCCCCGAGGCGCTGGTCCCAGGGGAGACAGTTTCGGCGCGTGTCGTGCTCGATCAATGTGCCTACCGCGTGCCGGCCGGCCATCGTTTGCGCGTCGCCGTTTCGACCGCCTACTGGCCTGCCATCTGGCCCTCGCCGGAGCCGGTACGGCTGACCTTGTCGGCGGCCTCGCTATCAGTGCCGCTGCGCCTGCTCGCAACAGGCGACGAAGTCGTCTTCGGCGAACCGGAAGGCGCCACGCCCTGGGCGACCGAGACGGTTCGACCCGCCAATTCCGAACGCCATGTCGACCGCGACGAAAAGACGGGAATCGTCACGCTTTCCATTGCGGATGATTTCGGCGAGGTGCGTGATCTCGACCACGGCCTTGTCAACGGCAGCATCGCCCGCGAAACCTGGACCATCCATGCTGACGATCCTCTGTCAGCCTCCGGGAAAACACATTGGACGCAGACCCTGTCGCGAAATGGATGGTCGGTCCGTACCGAGACATGGGCGCAGATGCGGTCGGATGCGCAAAACTTCATCGTCAGCGCCAGAATCGAGGCCTACGAAGGCGAAAACCTCGTCTTCGAGCGCGATTTCGACGAAAGGGTCCCGCGCGCGCTGGTCTGAGTGCTGAAACCGTTGGTCCAAATGCGACGTGCGATTTACGCCACGGCATGTCGCATTCGGTCTTGCTTACCGCTTTCCCTTGCGGTCATTATTCCCCTCACAAGAAGCAAGAAAATCGACCACAGAGTCGAACCAACAGAGTGAGGAACTCAAAATGTCGAATGAACTCGAATTCCTTAGCCGGCGCGTTGCAGCAGGCAAGCTGAGCCGTCGTGATTTTCTCGGCCGGGCGGCAGCGCTCGGCATCGCCGCACCCTTCGCCAACTCGCTGCTTTCAAGCGCGGCGCGGGCGGCCGGTCCGGTCAAGGGCGGCACGCTGAAGGCCGGCCTGGTCGGCGGTGAATCCACCAACAGTCTCGATCCGGCCCTGTTCATGACCCAGGTGCCGTTCGCCTTCGGCAAGTGCTGGGGCGAAATGATCGTCGAGCTGTCGCCCGACGGCAAGCTCGAGAACCGCATCGCCGAGGAGATCGGCTCGTCCAAGGACGCCAAGACCTGGACGCTGAAGATCCGCGACGGCGTCGAATTCCACAACGGCAAGAAAGTGACCGCCGAGGACGTCGCCGCGACGCTCGAGCGCCATTCGGACGAGAAATCGAAATCCGGCGCGCTCGGCTACATGAAGGGCATCGATACCATCAAGGCCAGCGGCAAGGAAGTGGTGCTGACGCTGAAGGAGGCCAATGCCGACCTTCCCTACCTGCTCAGCGACTATCACCTGATCGTCCAGCCGAACGGCGGCAAGGACAAGGCCGACGCCGGCATCTCGGCCGGACCCTATAAGGTCACCACCAACGAGCCCGGCGTGCGCCATGGCGGCGAGCGCTTCGCCAATTACTGGCAGAGCGACAAGATGGGTCATGCCGACCAGATCGAGATCATCGTCATCAACGATGCGACTGCGCGCACGGCGGCCCTGCAGGGTGGCCAGGTCAACATGATCAACCGCGTCGAGCCGAAGATCGTCGACCTGATCAAGCGCGTGCCTGGTGTAACCATCCGCAACCATGCGGGTCCGGGCCATTACGTGTTCATCATGCATTGCAACACGGCGCCGTTCGACAACAACGACCTCAGGATGGCGCTGAAGCTGGCGATCGACCGCGAGGAGATGCTGAACAAGGTGCTGCGCGGCTATGGCTCGCTCGGCAACGACTTCCCGATCAACGCGTCCTATCCGCTTTTCACCGAGATCGAGCAGCGCAAATACGATCCCGACAAGGCCAAATTCCACTACAAGAAGTCCGGTCATGACGGCGCCGTGCTGCTCAGGACCTCGGACGTCGCCTTCCCGGGCGCTGTCGATGCGTCCCAGCTCTTCCAGCAGAGCGCGGCCAAGGCCGGCATCAAGATCGAGCTCAAGCGCGAGCCCGGCGACGGCTACTGGAACGAGGTCTGGAACAAGCAGCCCTTCTGCGCTTCCTATTGGGGCGGCCGCTCGACGCAGGACCAGATGTACTCGACCGCCTACCTGTCGACCGCCGACTGGAACGACACGCGTTTCAAGCGCCCGGATTTCGACAAGATGGTGCTGGCGGCGCGCGCCGAACTGGACGAGGCCAAGCGCAAGCAGATGTACCACGACATGGCGGTCATGGTGCGCGACGAAGGCGGTCTGATCCTGCCGATGTTCAACCAGTTCATCGACGCCACCGGCGCCAAGGTCGATGGCTGGGTGGACGACCCGCATCAGGAGCTGATGAACGGCTACGCCCTGGCGAAGTGCTGGCTGCAGGCCTGAGTCCGGCTTTGCGGATATGTCTTCACCCATCCTGAAACTAATCGCCCAGCGCATCGCGCTGGGCATCCTCCTTTTGTTGGCCATTTCGGTCCTGATCTTTGCCGGCACGCAAATCCTGCCCGGCGACGTCGCGCAAGCCATTCTGGGACAATCGGCGACACCGGAGTCGCTCGCCAATCTGCGCGAGCAGCTTGGACTGAACGACCCCGCCTATATCAGGTACTTCCATTGGCTCGGCGGCGTCTTGACCGGGGACCTCGGCACGGCGATGTCGAGCGGGCAGGATATCGCGACCTCGATCAAGGGCCGGCTGTGGAACACGCTGTTCCTCGCCTTCTGGGCGGCGATCGTGGCCGTGCCGCTGGCAATCATCCTTGGGCTGATCGCGGTGCGCTATCGCAATGGCTGGGTCGACAAGCTGATCTCCGGACTGGCGCTTGCCTCGACCTCGTTCCCGGAATTCTTCATCGGCTATCTCCTGGTCTATTTCTTCGCGGTGAAATGGCAGATCTTCCCTGCCATCTCCACCGTCTATGACGGCATGCCCTTCGGCGAACGCATGCAGGCCATCGCGCTGCCGGCCACGGCGCTGACGCTGGTAGTGCTCGCGCATATGATGCGCATGACGCGTGCGGCGATCCTCAACGTCATGCAGTCGGCTTATGTCGAAACGGCGGAACTCAAAGGGCTTTCAGCCTTCTCCGTCATCCGCAGGCACGCCTTCCCGAATGCCATCGCGCCAATCATCAATGTCGTCATGCTGAACCTCGCCTATCTCATCGTCGGCGTCGTCGTGGTCGAGGTGATCTTCGTCTATCCCGGCATGGGACAGTATCTGGTCGACCACGTCACCAAGCGCGACGTGCCGGTGGTGCAGGCGGTCGGCCTGATCTTCGCCGCCGTCTACATCAGCCTCAACATCATCGCGGACATAGCGGCGATCGTCGCCAATCCGCGTCTCAGACATCCAAAGTGAGGGGGCGGGCATGCTCGATATAAAACGCATCCCCATCCCCGCTCTGATCGGCCTGGTGCTGACAGCCCTGTTCGTGCTCGCGGCGATCCTCGCGCCGTGGATTTCGCCCCACGACAATGCCGAGATCGTCGGCGACGTCTGGGAACCGATGTCGGCGGCGCATTGGCTTGGCACCGACAATCTCGGCCGCGATCTCTTGTCGCGCATGATCTACGGCGCCCGGATCACCCTGTTCATCGCCGTGCTGGCCACCGCGCTGTCGTTCTCGCTCGGCGCCATACTGGGTTTTTCGGCGGCTGTGTTCGGCGGCTGGTTCGACACGATCCTGTCCCGCCTCGTCGATCTCCTGATGTCGATCCCGACACTGATCATGGCCCTGGTCGTGCTCTCCGTGCTGCCGACCAACTTGGTGACGCTGATCCTGGTGATGGGCATTCTCGATTCGACGCGCGTCTATCGCCTGGCGCGCGCAGTCGCCGTCGACATCAACGTCATGGACTATGTCGAAGCGGCCAAGCTGCGCGGCGAAGGCAGCGCCTGGATCATCTTCCGCGAGATCCTGCCCAACGCGCTGTCGCCGCTGGTCTCCGAGCTCGGCCTGCGCTTTATCTACGCGGTGCTGTTCCTGTCGACGCTGTCCTTTCTCGGTCTCGGCGTGCAACCGCCAGACGCCGACTGGGGCGGCATGGTCAAGGAGAACAAGGACGGCATCGTCTTCGGCATCGCCGCCGCGCTCATTCCCGCGGCCGCGATCGCGGCCCTGGCGATCTCGGTCAACCTAGTGGCCGACTGGGTACTGAATCGCACGACAAGCCTGAAGGGAGGACGCGGCTGATGGCTGACGGCAAGGCAAAGTCCACTCCCCTGCTCGACATCCGCAATTTGCGCATCGAGGCGACGGTCTATCCGCCTGGTGAGGCGCCGAAGACCATCACGCTGGTCCACGACGTGTCGCTGACGCTGGAGAAGGGCAAGGTGCTGGGCCTGATCGGCGAATCCGGCGCCGGCAAGTCGACGATCGGCCTGTCGTCGATGGGCTACGGCCGCGGCGGCGTGCGCATCACCGGCGGCGAAGTCATTCTCAACGGCCGTGACATCCTGAAGGGCGGCAAGGACGAATTCCGCAAGCTGCGCGGCCGCGAGGTCTGCTATGTCGCGCAATCGGCGGCAGCCGCCTTCAATCCGGCGCACAGGCTGATGGACCAGGTTGTGGAAGCCACGCTGCTGCATGGCACGGCAACCCGCGCGGAGGCCGAGAAGCGGGCCGTCGCGCTGTTCAAGAAGCTCAGCCTGCCCAATCCGGAAACCATTGGCGAACGCTTTCCGCACCAGGTGTCGGGCGGCCAGCTGCAGCGCGTCATGACGGCGATGGCGCTGTGCTCCGAACCCGACCTGATCGTCTTCGACGAGCCGACCACAGCGCTCGACGTGACGACGCAGATCGACGTGCTGTCGGCGATCAAGGACGCCATCCGCGACACGCATGTGGCGGCGCTCTACATCACCCATGACCTTGCCGTCGTCGCCCAGGTCTCCGACGAGATCATGGTGCTGCGCCACGGCCGGCTGGTCGAATGGGGAGGCACCCGCCAGATCATCAAAGAGCCTCGCCAGGAATACACCAACGCGCTGGTCTCGGTGCACGAGATAGAGCATGCCGAACAGAATCCGGGCGCGACACCGTTCCTGTCGGTCAAGAACGTCACCGCCGCCTATGGCGGCGGCCAGGTCAAAGTGCTCAAGAACGTTTCGGTCGACATCTATCCGGGCCAGACGCTGGCCGTGGTTGGCGAATCCGGTTCCGGTAAATCGACGCTGGCGCGCGCCATCACCGGCCTGTTGCCGCCCGAGCAGGGCAATGTGACCTTCGACGGGCGCCCGCTGGCCAACCGGCTTGCCGACCGGCCGAAGGAGGATCTGCGCCAGTTGCAGATGATCTACCAGATGGCCGACGTGGCGATGAACCCGCGCCAGACCGTCGGCACCATCATCGGCCGGCCGCTCGAATTCTATTTCGGCATCCGCGGCAGGGAACGCGACCGGCGTGTGGCCGAGCTGCTCGACGAGATCGAGATGGGCAAGGGCTTCGTCGACCGCTATCCGGCCGAGCTTTCGGGGGGCCAGAAGCAGCGCGTCTGCATCGCCCGCTCGCTCGCCGCCAAGCCGAAGCTGATCATCTGCGACGAGGTGACATCGGCTCTCGACCCGTTGGTGGCCAACGGCATCCTCAAGCTGCTGCTCAACCTGCAGCAGCACGAAAAGGTCGCCTACCTGTTCATCACCCACGATCTGGCGACGGTGAAGTCGATCGCCGATTCGATCGCGGTGATGTATCGCGGCGAAGTGGTGCGCTACGGCTCCAAGAGCAAGGTGCTCACACCGCCCTTCGACGCCTATACCGACCTGTTGTTGTCGTCTGTTCCGGAGATGGAGATCGGCTGGTTGGAAAAGGCGATCAAGGGGCGGCGCATGGCCAGCGCGGGGAACTAATCAGCCAGCTGCCGCCAGCCGGGGAGATGGCGGCCGTCATCCGCATGCAGCACTAGGGCGCCACACGTCCTCCGGACGGGCGCCACTGGTGTGACGTTATTTTCAACAAGGGGCAGGACATGAAGACTGAACTCGACCATCTCGCTGAACTCGCTGGCCAGGGCCGGATATCGCGTCGCGACTTTCTTGGCCGCACAGCGGCACTGGCGTGTCCGCCGCGCTGGCAACGACGCTGGCCGGGAAAGCCTTCGCGCAGAGCCCGGTCAAGGGTGGCATCCTCAAGGCCGGCCTGCAAGGCGGTGAATCGACCAACAGCCTCGACCCGGCGCTGAACCTCAGCCAGGTCACTTTCAGCTTCGGCAAGCAGTGGGGCGAGTATCTTGTCCGTCTCACCCCCGACAACAAACTGGTGAACCTGATCGCCGAGGATATCGGCGCCTCCAAGGATGCCAAGACATGGACGATCAAGATTCGCGACGGCATCGAATTCCATAACGGCAAGACGGTTGGCGCCGAGGACGTCGCCGCCACCATCGAGCGCCATGCCGACGAGAAATCGAAGTCGGGCGCGCTCGGCATTCTCAAGAACATCAAGGGCGTCAAGGCGAGCGGCAAGGAAGTTATCTTCACGCTCGGCGACGCCGATGCCGACTTCCCATATCTGATGGCCGACTACCACCTCGTCATCCAGCCGAATGGCGGCAAGGACAACCCGAATGCCGGCATCAGCGCCGGGCCTTACAAGGTGACCGTCAACCAGCCGGGCGTTCGCCATGGCGGCGAGCGCTTCGCCAATTACTGGCAGGGCGACAAGGCCGGCCATGCCGACCAGGTCGAGATCGTCGTCATCAATGACGCGACGGCCCGTCTGGCCGCGCTGCAGGGCGGCCAGGTCCACATGATCAACCGCGTTGAGCCAAAGGTCGTCGACCTGGTCAAGCGCATTCCCGGCGTCAGCATCGAGAATGCGTCCGGCAAGGGCTATTATCCGTTCAACATGTTCTGTGACACGGCGCCCTTCGACAGCAACGATCTCCGGATGGCGCTGAAGCTCGCCATGGATCGTGACGAGATGCTGGAGAAGATCCTCCGCGGCTATGGTTCGGTCGGCAACGACTTCCCGATCAATGAGGCCTATCCCCTGTTTACCGCCATCGAACAGCGCAAGTTCGACCCGGAAAAGGCGGCTGCGCTCTACAAGAAGTCCGGCCACAGCGGTTCGATCCTGCTGCGTACCTCCGATGTCGCCTTCCCTGGTGCCGTCGATGCAGCCCAGCTCTACCAGCAGAGCGCCGCCAAGGCCGGCATCAAGATTGAGATCAAGCGCGAGCCGGGCGACGGCTACTGGTCGGAAGTCTGGAACAAGCAGCCCTTCTCGCTCTCCTATTGGGGCGGACGCGCCACGCAGGACCAGATGTACTCCACCGGCTATGTCTCGACCGCCGACTGGAACGACACACGCTTCAAGCGGCCGGAGTTCGACAAGATGCTGTTTGCGGCGCGCGGCGAGCTCGACCAGGACAAGCGCAAGGCGATCTACCACGACATGGCGGTGCTGATGCGCGACGAAGGCGGCCTGATCGTGCCGTTCTTCAACCAGTTCATCGACGCCGCCGCCACCAACAAGATCGGCGGCTTCGCCAAGAGCCCGATCGGCGAAATGATGGATGGTTACGCGCTCGCCGAGTGCTGGCTGAACGCCTGACATCCCTCTCATAGTGAAAAGCGCCGCGTGTCCTGACGACACGCGGCGCACTCGTTTCAACAAACAATCGCATGGAGCAG
Organism: Mesorhizobium sp. M8A.F.Ca.ET.021.01.1.1; assembly: GCF_003998025.1. Lineage (NCBI taxonomy): Bacteria > Pseudomonadati > Pseudomonadota > Alphaproteobacteria > Hyphomicrobiales > Phyllobacteriaceae > Mesorhizobium > Mesorhizobium sp. M8A.F.Ca.ET.021.01.1.1. Next base: position 5,676 of record NZ_RZSJ01000021.1, on the reverse strand, counting down.
CCCGTGGCGATCCGATCCAAGCTTCTGCTGATCATCCTCGACGGCGTTCCCTACCGGAACTGGCGCCGGCTGATGGGCAATCTCGAAGGCTGGGTGCAGTCGGGCGAGGCGCGGGTGTGGAAGATGCGCTCGGTGCTGCCGTCGACCTCGGCCTGCTGCTATGCCTCGATCCACACCGGCGTGTCGCCGCAGGTGCACGGCATCCTGTCCAACGAGAAACGGTTTCGCGTCGGGCAGCCCGACATCTTCTCGGAAGTCAGCAAGGCCGGCGGCAAGACAGGTGCGGTCACCCATTCCTACTGGTCCGAATTCTTCCGCTCCTACCCGTTCGACCTCGTCGAGGACATGGAGTATGATGAGCCTGGTGGGCCGATCACGCATGGCCGCTTCCACACCATGACCGGCTACAATCTCAAGAACCAGATGACGCCGAGCGATGTCGACCTGTTCGCGACGCTTACCATGCTCACCCGGCGCCATGGCATCGACTACGGCATCCTGCACACCTGCACGCTGGACTCGATGGGCCACCGTTTCGGCCATGACTGCCACGAGATGGACTATGCCTGCTACGCCATGGACGGCATGCTGGCGGCCTTCCTGCCGGGCTGGATCGAGGCCGGCTACGAGGTCATGGTCACCGCCGACCACGGCCAGACCGACCGTGGCCACCATGGCGGCCATGACGACGAGATGCAGGATTTCGCGCTCTATTATTTCGGCGCCGGCAAGGGACCGCAGGCCGACACGCTGCTCGACCAGCTGCAGCTTGCACCGACCGTGCTGAAGCGGCTGGGCGTGGCAATACCCGAGACGATGAAGGCCAAGCCGTTTTTGGATTAGTGCGGCGATCTTCCCTTCTCCCCTTGTGGGAGAAGGTGGATCGGCGCGGAGCGCCGAGACGGATGAGGGGTGTTCCAGGAAACACCAACGCCTCACTCCGCTGGAACACCCCTCATCCGTCGCCTTCGGCGACACCTTCTCCCACAAGGGGAGAAGGAAAAATGCGCGGCTCTGGCAAGACAAACTTTCTTCGGATAGCCTCCGAAAATTCCTTGGCGGAGGATGAACCTTTTTGGACCGATCGGCGACAGAGCAGACAGGGGCCAGGCGGCTCAACCGGCCATGACGGCGGCGGCGGAGACCGATCGCGCGCTTGTCGACCGGGTCGCGAAGGGCGACCGGGCTGCCGTGCGGCTCCTGTTCATGCGTCACCACGCGCGGATTTACCGCTTCGTGGCGCGCCAGACGGGATCGGAAATGATGGCTGACGATATCGCGAACGAGGTGTTCCTCGAACTGTGGCGCCAGGCGCCGGGCTTCGAAGGGCGCTCCGAAGTCTCGACATGGCTGCTCGGCATCGCCCGCTTCAAGGCGCTCTCGCTGCTGCGCAAGAAGAAGGAAGACTGGATCGACGACGAGGCCGCCGCCGCGGTGCCCGACAGCGCCGATACGCCCGAGGTCGTCACCATGAAGGAGGACAAGGCGGCCGCCTTGCGCCGCCTCATCGACGCCCTGCCCGAGGAGCACCGCACGGTGATCGACCTCGCCTATTATCAAGGGCAATCGGTGACCGAGATCGCGCAGGTGCTCGACATCCCGGTCGCGACCGTCAAGACCCGGATGTTCTATGCCCGCAAGAAACTCGGCGAAGCCCTGAAGGCCGCCGGTTACGACAGGGGGTGGCCATGAGCGCCGCTGAAAAGATGTCGCGCCGCGACGAAATGGAAACGTTGCTGCCGTTCTACCTGAACGGTTCGCTCGAAGGTTCGGATCTGGAAGCCATCGAAGAATGGCTGGCCAACGATCCCGCGGCACTTGCCGCGCTTGGCGAGGCGGAAGCCGAGTTCTCCGGCACGGCGGCGGCCAACGAGGCGATCCGTCCACCGGCCGATGCGCTCAGCCGCTTCGCCAAGGCGCTGGACGCGGAGGCAGGGCCGGCTCGGGCGCGGGCAAGCGCGTCCTGGCTGGCGCGGGCCTGGGACCGCTTCATGGCGGTGCCGGGTGGCGTCGCCTGGGCGACGGCCGCGGTCCTGCTGGCCTTGATCGCGGTGCAATCGCTGGTGCAGCCAGGCGGCAAGGGCGGCAATTTCGAGATCGCCGGCACTGAAGACGATCTGGCGAAGATGCCGTTCGCCCTGGTCAAGTTCAAACCGGACGCCAGGATGGCCGATATTGCCGTCTTCCTCGACACCAACAAGCTCAAGATCATCGGTGGTCCGACCGCCGACGGCGTCTTCAGGCTCGCCATTCCGGCGACGACCGCCGCCGACTACGAGAAGGCGCGCGGCCTTATTGCAGCCCAGCCTTTCGCGGAGACCGTGATCGAGGGAAGGAAGCCCGTTGATGGCGGCTAAGGCGGTCATTCGATTTGCGGCAATGCGAGAGCGGTTCACCGTTTCGCGAAAACGATGGACTGCTCTATCTTTTTGTTTTGATGCAATTCCCAAGGGAAAGCGCTTTGCGCTTTTCCCGAGAAAACCGCTACGCACTTTTCTTGGAATTGCTTTGGCGGCGATGGCAATCGTCACCGTGCCTGCGTCGGCGCAGACCAACGCCACCAATCCGGACCGGGCGAAAATCGATTGTAGCGACGAGGCCAATGCGACGGCAGCCGACTGCGTCAAGGACGGCGGCGCCAAGGGCGGGTCGGGTGCGGCAGAGGCCGGCGCCGTTTTTCTGCCCGCCCTGATCGTCGACCTCTTCCCCAACCCGGCCGCTCCCCCGGCACCGGTGCCGACACCACGGCCGGAGCCCGCGGCACCAGTTGCAGGCAACCAGGCCGGCCCGCCGTCGGGCGGAGCGATCGTCTCGCCGACCGATCTCATCGCCGTTCAGCCGCCGCGCGCCGTGACCGGCGAATTCGTGCCCGACGAGGTGCTGGTGACCGTCGATGGCGATGCCGGCGCGGTGCAGCAGATCGCCGCCTCCTTCGGCCTCGAAGTGCGCTCGCAGCGCCAGTCCCGGCTGCTTGGCACCATTGTGGTGCGCTTCGGCATTCCCGACGGCCGCCCGGTCGGCGTCGTGCTGGCGCAGCTTGCCGCCGACGGCCGCACGCAGCGCCGCGAGCCCAACCATATCTATTCGCTGCAGCAAGCGGCCGGCATCGTCAACTATGCCTTCGACCGCATCGCGCTCGACGCCAAACAGGCCAGTGGCGAAAACGTCCGTGTCGCCGTCATCGATACCGGCATCGACGACACCAATCCGGCTCTGGCCGGCGTCATCGCCGTGCAGTTCGATGCGATGCCCGGCGTGCCGATCGAAAAGCGCGATCACGGCACCTCGGTCGACGGGCTGATTGCCGGCGTCGGCGCGCTGGAAGGCATGGCGCCGGGCGCCAGGATCTACCACGCACGCGCCTTCGAGGGCGGCAAGTCGACCATGGACGTCATCCTGTCGGCGCTCGACTGGGCGGCGGACCAGAATGTCAGCATCATCAATATGAGCTTCGTCGGCCCGAAGAACGACCTGCTCGGTACTGCCTGCCGCAATGCCCGCGCGCTCGGCATGGTGCTGGTCGCGGCGGCCGGCAACAACGGGCCGAAGGCGCCCTATGGCTACCCGGCCGCCTTTGACGGCGTCATTGCGGTAACGGCCACCGACGCCAAGGACGGATTGATGCCGCAGGCCAATCGCGGCGCCTATGTCTTCATCTCGGCGCCGGGGGTCGAGATGGTGGCGCCGAGCGGCGCCGGCTCGGACGTCGTCACGGGCACCTCGTTTGCCGCGGCAATCGTCAGCGGCGCCATCGCCAACCTCATCCACGCCGCCCCCGAGCGCTCGGCCGACGACATCGAGAAGGCACTGGCCGCCACCGCCAGGGATCTTGGCCCGAAGGGCCGCGACAATGATTTCGGCTATGGGCTGCTGGACATCAAGGCCGCACAGACGGCGAAGGAGTAGCCCGTGACGGCTCAGGCCGCGCGTTGCCGGGGCCGGAGCAGGAACCAAGACGCGGCGATGTGCGTGATCATAAGCAGCGGCACATAGATGATCGGGATCGCATAGGTGGCGCCGAATTGTTCCGCGTGTGCGGGAAGGCCGAGCTGCGTGGCATGATAATAGTCGACTAGCAGATCGACCATCCCGAAAAGGTTGAAGGCGACGACGAACGGCCAGAAGAGCCGAGGTATCCGCACCGTGAGCAATGCCAGCATGGCCAGCACCCCTGTTGCGAAGTCGCCGTAGGCGGCGAATGCGGCGAAGCCGGCAGGCAAGTTGGAACCCACGACGCCCGGGAGGATGAAGACGAGCCCGAAGAAGCGGAAGCTGTGCAGGGTGGCGATGGCGCGTTGTGCTGCGACCGGGTCCATTTGCCGGAGCCAGGGCCAGATATACGCGCCGAAGCAAAGCAGCCATGCGACATAGCCCAGAACGAGATGGGTTTGAAATAGGACTTCCGTGGACATCTGAGGTCTTCCCGACAGCCGGTTCACACTGCTTCGAACACCGCGGTCAGGATGCCGAGCCGGCCCTGCATGAGATTTCGACCCAGGTTGGTCGTAAGCTCGGCGAAGTCCGGCCCCATCACCACGCCGAGATTTGGCGAAGGCGGCGGCCCCGATGCGCGCAGTTGCGCGAACCAGGCTCTGGCGGCCTCAGTGTCGTCTTGCCATGCGAGCACGCGGAAGCCGGCTGCTTCGATCGCCGCGCGCGTCGCGTCGGCTGTCAGGAGGAAGCTCGTCGCCGGCATTCGTGCCCAGGGGAGCGGATAGTGCGGTTCACCCTTGCCCAATGCGACGTCGAACGTGGCAAACCGGCCGCCTGACTTCAACACGCGCCTGGTCTCGTGATAGAGCCGCGCCCGGTTGGAGATGTTCATCGCCACATGCTGCAGCAACACGATGTCGAAACGGCCGTCGTCGAACGGAAGCTCCAGGGCATTGGCGGCCTGGAACGACAGCTGCCCGCTCTGTCCCGTGCGTTCGGTCAGATAGCGTGCGGCTTCCACGAAAGGCGCGCTGAGGTCCACGCCAGTAACCCGGCAGCCATAGGTCGCAGCCAGAAAGCGCGCCGGCCCGCCGATGCCCGAGCCGACGTCCAGGACCGACATATCGGCGGCGACCCCCGCCAATTGGGCAAGCTCGGCGGTGGCAGCAAGCCCACGCGTGTGAAACTGGTCGAGGGTACCCAATTGCTGTGGCGTGAGAAGCTGGTCCGCTGGACCAAGGGCGGCCAGTACGGTCTTCAGCCGCTCAGTCAGGCCGGTCGCGCGATAATGGTCGCGCACCCCATCGAGTTCATTGGTCATTGCAAGATGTCTCCGTGCTTCGACCTACTACCTAAGCCCGCTTCCATAATTCGACTATCCCCTGTAATCACAACGACCTATGAAGCAGAACTACACAGTCCGTCATGGTGCGCTGGAGGGCGTCGAGGCGTTCCTGGCTGTCGCCAGGCACCGCAACTTCCGCCGCGCCGCCGCGGATCTCGGCGTGACGCCGTCCGCCGTGAGCCAGGCGGTGCGCGCGCTGGAAGCGCGCTTGGGCACCGCGCTGTTCGTCCGCACGACGCGCAGCGTCGGCTTGACCGAGCCCGGTCAGCGGTTTCTTGACCGCGCCGGCCCTGCCTTCGAAGAACTCGTCTCGGCCGGCGAAGCCGCCCGAGATGTCGGCCAGCGGCCAACCGGACTGCTACGCCTGTCCGTGCCCCGGGCCGTCGTGCCGCTGATCC
>NZ_RZSJ01000219.1:0-9087 GCF_003998025.1 Mesorhizobium sp. M8A.F.Ca.ET.021.01.1.1 | reverse complement strand
GCGTGATTTCGAGCGCCGCGGTCCTCCTGTGGGGCGTTGCTGCGCTCTTGGGGACCGCGGTGCTTGCGGTTTCGGAAAGCCGTAGATCTGGCTCGGGAACACGCCTGATCTACGGCTTGACGCTAGGCATATCGGCGGCCGTGCTCCTGGTTCTCGCGAGCCGCATCGCCAATGATCCCGTCACCCCGTCGACTGCCGCGCTGCCTCTTGGGTTGCCATGGATTGGCGCTCATTTCCGCTTGGATGCGCTCTCGACTTTCTTCCTTGCCGTCGTCAATTTCGGCGGCGCCATGGCCAGTCTTTACGGCCTCGGCTACGGCAGGCACGAGTCCGCGCCGCATCGCGTGCTGCCGTTCTTCCCGGCCTTCCTTGCCGCAATGAACCTTGTCGTGATGGCAGACGACGCCTTCACCTTTCTGCTGTCCTGGGAATTCATGTCGCTCGCCTCCTGGGCGCTCGTCATGGCGCACCATCGCGAACAGGACAATGCGCGGGCGGGCTACATCTATCTCGTGATGGCGAGTTTCGGAACGCTCGCACTGCTGCTTGCGTTCGGTCTCCTGTCAGGCCCTGGCGGGAACTACACGTTCGAAGCGATGCGTGCCGCCTCCCCCACCCCGCTCGCCACCGCTTTCGTCCTGGCTCTTATGCTGCTGGGCGCAGGCTCCAAGGCTGGCCTCGTACCGCTGCATGTTTGGCTGCCACTCGCTCACCCGGCCGCGCCGAGCCACGTCTCGGCTCTGATGAGCGGCGTCATGACCAAGGTCGCCGTCTATGGCTTCATACGCGTTATTTTCGACCTCCTCGGCGAGCCGGCATGGTGGTCAGGCGTTGTTGTGCTTTTCCTCGGCGGCCTGACGGCGGTTCTCGGCATCCTCTACGCGCTGATGGAAAAGGACCTGAAGCGGCTGCTTGCCTATAGCACCATTGAAAATGTCGGCGTCATCTTCGTAAGCCTTGGCCTTGCGCTAGCATTCAGGGCGAATGCCATGCCATCGGCCGCGGCGCTGGCGCTCACCGCCGCGCTGTTCCACGTCCTCAATCATTCCTTCTTCAAGAGCCTGCTGTTTTTTGGCGCGGGCGCCGTGCTGACGGCAACCGGTGAGCGTGACATGGAGAAGCTGGGCGGCCTCATCCATCGCATGCCCCTTACAAGTTTTGCCTTTCTCGTCGGCTGCGTCGCGATCTCGGCTCTTCCACCCTTCAACGGGTTCGTCTCCGAATGGCTAGCCTTCCAGGCCATATTGCAGAGCCCCGACCTGCCACAATGGGGACTGAAGGTCATGGTGCCCGCCGTCGGTGGTCTGCTGGCACTCTCGGCGGCGCTGGCCGCGGCCTGCTTCGTGAAGGCGTTCGGGATCACATTCCTCGGCAGGCCGCGCTCGGCCGCGGTGGAACCGGCGCACGAGGTCGACCGCTACTCGCTGACTGCAATGTTCAGCCTCGCGGCCCTGTGTCTGCTTGCCGGCATCGTTCCAGGTCTTGTAATAGACGGCCTATCATCGGTGACTCTCCCGCTGATTGGCAGCCGGATGCCCGTGCAAATGGCGCAGCCCTGGCTGTCGATCGTGCCGATTGCGACAAGCCGCAGTTCCTACAACGGCCTGCTGGTGTTTCTGTTCATCGCGTTTTCAGCAGCCGCAGCAGCATATGCCATCCACCGTTTCGCGTCGCATGCAATCCGTCGGGGTCCTGCCTGGGGTTGTGGCTTCGCGGATGTGACCCCAAGCTCGCAATACACGGCCGTCAGCTTCGCACAGCCTATCCGCCGCGTCTTCGGCACGTTCGCTTTCCGTGCGAGGGAAACCGTCGAAATGCCGCCCCCCGGCCAAACCGGTCCGGCTCGCCTGGATGTCGAAATGCATGATGTGATCTGGGAGACGCTGTATCTGCCCATCGGCAAGGCCCTCGACTTTGCGACCGACCACCTGAACCATCTCCAGTTCCTGACGATCAGGCGCTACCTGACCCTCGTCTTTCTCTTTCTCGTTGTCTTGCTCCTGGTGCTCGCACTATGGCCCTGATCCTTGAGTTGGCCGTTCAGGGCGCACAGATGATCCTGGTGCTTTTACTGGCGCCACTCCTGACTGGCTTCGTGCGCAAGGTGAAGGCGAGACTTCTGCGGCGCCAGGGTCCCTCTCTCGTCCAGCCCTATCGCGACCTCCTACGGCTCATGCGCAAGGAGGTCGTCCTGGCGGATAACGCCTCCTGGCTGTTTCGCGTGACGCCCTATCTGATCTTCGCCACGACCTGGGTCGCGGCTGCGCTCATCCCGACATTCGCTACCGGGCTCACCTTCAGTTGGACTGCGGATCTCATAGCCATCGTTGCACTGCTTGGGAGCGCTCGGTTCTTCCTGGCGCTGGCGGGGATGGACGTCGGCACCAGCTTTGGCGGCATAGGTTCGAGCCGCGAGGTCATGATCGCTTCCCTGGCCGAGCCCGCAATGCTTCTGATCGTGTTCAGCCTGGCGCTTGTTGCCGGAGCGACGCAGCTGTCCACGGTCGCCGCCTTCATGGGCTCGCCGCAAGTTGGGCTGCGGGTATCGCTCGGGATGTCCCTCATCGCCCTGGTGATGGTGGCGGTCGCCGAAAACGCCCGCATACCAGTGGACAACCCATCGACCCATCTGGAACTCACCATGGTTCACGAGGCGATGGTGCTGGAATATTCAGGTCGCCATCTGGCGATGATCGAGTTCGCGGCCTTCCTCAAGCTCCTGCTCTATATGTCGCTGATTTGCTGCGTCTTCCTACCTTGGGGACAGGCGACCGCCGAGGCAGGACCGGAATCCCTTGCTCCAGGTGTCGTTGCCTATATCGGCAAGCTTGCCGTCTGCGGCATTCTGCTCGCCGTGTTTGAGACTGCCATCGCCAAGATGCGCGTCTTCCGCGTCCCGGATTTTTTGGGCGCCGCACTCATGCTGGCGCTGCTCGGCACGCTCCTGCTGTTCGTCTCGCGGAGTCTGTGATGAACGGTCTCCCCTTCGACATCGCTCATTTGCTCGCCGGCGGCCTGGTGCTGGTCAGCTTCATGATGCTCTATCAGGATCGCCTTTTCGCGCTGATCAACGTCTTTGCGCTGCATGCCGTCGTGCTTGCGCTGTCGGTAGCCTGGCAGGCATACATTCAGGACGCCCATCATCTCTACGTCACCGCGGCGATCGCTCTCGTTTTCAAGGCGATCGTCATTCCCGTCGGGCTTCATCGCATCATCCAGCGGCTCGGTATCCATCGCGACATCGAGACAGCCGTCGGGATCGGTCCGACGATGCTTGGGGGAATAGGCCTGGTGGCCCTGTCCATGGTGTTGATGCTGCGCGTCACGCCCGAAGCTGACCCCCTCGCCCGCGAGGACCTGGCCTTCGCGCTGTCCATCATACTGCTGGGCCTTCTGGTGATGGTCACCCGCCGGAATGCCGTGAGCCAGGTTGTCGGATTCATGTCGCTCGAGAACGGTCTGGTCCTTGCCGCCACGGGGGCAAAGGGCATGCCGCTGGTCGTCGAGATAAGTGTCGCCTTCTCGATCCTAATCGCCTTCATCGTCATCGGGGTTTTCCTGTTCCGTATACGCGAGCGGTTCGACTCGGTGGATGTCGGCGCGCTCGACGATTACAGGGGAGAACACCGTTGACCGCGTTATCCCTCGATGCGGTGGCTGCCGTTTTGCTGATACCAGCCAGCGCGGCCGCACTTCTGGCGTCGCTGCCGAACTACCGGATATCGGCGGGCCTCAATGTCGGCGCGAGCTTGCTGACCTTGCTCGCCGCGGTGTCGCTCTTCGTCACGGATCGGCCGCTGCCGGGCCAATACCTGCTCGTCGACGATCTCAATATCGTCTTCATCGTGCTCAACGCATTCGTCGGTTTCACGACGAGTGTCTTCAGCGCCTCCTACATTGCGCACGAGCTCGAGACAGGGCGGCTGACCGTACCAAACTTGCGATTTTATCACGCTATGTACCAGATCATGATGTTCGGCATGAACCTGGCGTTCGTGTCGAACAATATCGGCCTGATGTGGGTGGCGGTGGAGCTTGCTACACTGACCACCGTGCTCATGGTCGGGATCTACCGCACGCACGAAGCGCTGGAAGCCGCCTGGAAATATTTCATTCTGGGAAGCGTCGGCATCGCGCTTGCGCTCTTCGGTACCATCCTCGTCTATATGGCCGCCCAGCCGGTTGTCGGCGAGGGCACGAATGCCATGGTCTGGACGGTGCTCATCGAGCATGCGGCTCGCTTCGACCCGGCCTTGCTGAATGTCGCCTTCGTTTTCCTGCTGCTCGGCTACGGTACGAAGGTTGGCCTTGCGCCCTTGCATGCCTGGCTGCCGGATGCGCACGCGGAAGGCCCGACGCCGATTTCCGCGGTGCTGTCAGGCCTGCTGTTGAACGTCGCGCTCTATGCAGTGCTGCGCTTCAAGCTGCTGCTTGCGGCTAGCCCCGAAGCGATCGCGCCTGGGCCATTGATGATCACGATGGGGCTGACGTCGCTTGTTTTCGCGGCCTTCATGCTCTACCGCCGTCGCGACATCAAACGTCTGTTCGCGTACTCTTCGATCGAGCACATGGGCATCATCGTGTTCGCTTTCGGCATGGGTGGCCCGCTCGCCAATTTTGCCGGTCTGCTGCACATGGTCATGCACAGCCTGACCAAGTCGGCGATCTTTTTTACGGTAGGCCACATTGCCCAGGTCAAGGGAACACAGAATATAGCCGAGATCCGGGGGCTGACGGAGACGCATCCGGGGCTCGGCTGGGCGCTCGTCATCGGGGTCGTTGCCATTGCCGGCCTCCCTCCGCTCGGCATCTTCATGAGCGAATTCCTGGTAGTGAGCTCGACATTCGCCAGACACCCTCTCTTGGCGATGCCGTTGGTGTTCGGGATTCTGCTCGCTTTTGGAGCCCTGCTGCTCCGACTGACCGGTGTCGCTTTCGGCGAACCGCGCGGCAGCACCGCACCCGCCGAGGCGTCCTATATACCGATGTATTCCCACTTGGCGCTGGTATTTGCCGCCGGCATCTATCTGCCGCCATCGCTGGTCACATGGTTCCAGCATGTCGCAAGTATCCTGGGATGAGAAAAAAAACCGTGCCCGAGCTGATCGATCTCATACTTGATGGCCGACGTGTAAAAAAGCATCTCCCCTGGCCACGCGCCGTGGTGCCCCCCCAAATATGGAACTTTGCTGTTGAAAAGCTGGTCGTGAGTCACTGGAGCTTGCTCGGTCTTTGGGGTGAGCCAAGCGTCGTCCACATGGCGCTTCTTGACGAAACGGCCGGGAACATCGGCGTTATCAGCCTGAAATGCCCGGACGGCCGCTACCCATCGGTCGGTCGGCTGCATCCGCCGGCATTGCGTCTCGAACGTGCGGCCGCTGACCTTTTCGGCCTCTTGCCACAAGGCGCGCCTGATACGCGACCGTGGCTTGATCATGGCCACTGGGGTGTCAGCTATCCATTGAATACCCACGTCCGGACGTCTGCTGCAACGGTGTCCCCGTACCCTTTCCTGTCAGCCGAGGGGGAAAGCCTGCATCAGATCCCGGTCGGGCCCGTGCATGCCGGCATCATCGAGCCAGGGCATTTTCGATTTACAGCGAGCGGCGAAACGGTCGTCCGGCTGGAGGAGCGCCTCGGATACACGCACAAGGGCATAGAAGGCTTGATGGCGGGGTCCGATATCGACCGTGCAGCCAAACTGGCGGGCAGGACCTCTGGCGACAGCACCGTGGCGTATTCACTGGCTTTTGCCCGCGCGGTCGAAACGGCGCTGGGTGTCGAGATTCCCTCACGAGCAATCTGGTTGAGAGCGCTCATGGCCGAGTTGGAGCGCCTGGCCAACCATCTGGGCGACATCGGAGCCATTTGCAATGACGCCGCCTTCGCCCTGATGCATGCCCACTGCGGAGTGCTGCGTGAGCGTGTGTTGCGGGCAAGCGATATAGCCTTCGGCCATCGTTTGATGCGCGACCGCATCGTGCCGGGAGGGGTGGCAAGCTTCCTCAGCGATGAGGGGGCGACAGCGGTCAGGTCTCTGATCGCAGAGATCAGGCGGCGGTTTCCCGCACTGGTCGAACTCTACGACAACACGGCGTCGCTCCAGGATCGGACAGTCGCAACTGGCCGGCTGAAGGTGGAGCTTGCTCGCCAATATCGTGCTGGAGGGTATGTCGGGCGGGCCTCCGGCCGGGACTTCGATGCCCGCCGCAATGTCGCCTATCCACCCTATGACAAGCTCGCCTTCGATGTGCCTGTCCTCCAGGAGGGCGATGTGAACGCCCGTGTCTGGATTCGTATCCACGAGGTTGAACAGAGCCTATCCCTGGTCGAGCAAATCCTGGCACAACTGCCAGATGGGCCGATCCGTGTCGACTTCGCGCAGACAGGCGGGCCGCATGAAGGCATGGCGCTTGTCGAAGGTTTCCGGGGCGACATTCTGGCCTGGCTGCGCATCGGCAAGGGCGGCTTGGTGGAGCGCTGTCACCTGCGTGATCCGTCGTGGTTTCAATGGCCGCTTCTTGAGGCTGCGATCGAGGGAAACATCGTCGCCGACTTCCCGCTGTGCAACAAATCGTTCAACTGCTCCTATTCCGGCCACGATCTCTGAAGGCACGTCGTCATGCGCAAGCTTCTCTTCGAAAGCCTGATACGCCCCCCTCTCACCGAGCGTCCACCGGTGGCACGCGACTCGGCAGTCGAGGAATTGGCGCGTGCCCTCAACGGGTCCGCTCGCAAAAGGCTGGGGAGAAGCCTGGCCATTCGGGCTGTCGACGCCGGTTCCTGCAACGGTTGCGAACTCGAGATGCATGCGCTCAACAACGCTTTCTACGACATCGAGCGTTTTGGGATCCGGTTCGTCGCATCGCCGCGCCATGCCGATGTGCTGCTCGTCACGGGTCCGGTCACAAAAAACATGCGCGAGGCATTGAAGCGGACATACGACGCAACTCCTAATCCCAAATGGGTGGTCGCGCTCGGAGATTGCGCGAAGAACGGCGGCTGTTTCGCCGGCGGCTATGCCGTGATGCGCGGAGTGTCGGAGGCGCTGCCCGTCGACCTGCATATTCCAGGCTGCCCACCGCCGCCCATCGAAATTCTGAAAGGCCTGCTCGCCTTGCTTGAGGGAGTGAGTTCAAAGGCTGGCGTTGCTCGAGGTTGACTATCGATGTGGAGGGCTCTTCCGCCACAAGGGGAGCAAAAGCCTCCAGGCCTAAAATGGCATCCCGACTAACCAGGTTTCGATGTGAAAACGGAGCCTTGAACGATCGCAGCGTGAAGCAGAAGCAGGGCAAACTGGTCGACGGGCTGCTGCAGATTGCAAGGGAGCAGGCCGAGATCAGGAAGTGATGAGCGCGCTGGACTGCATCAGCCAAGCGGGCAGGAACCATCACCCGACGGGCAGCTAGCTTCCGGTGTTCCTCACGGAACCGATGCCCTCCGCCGTGAACAGTCGGCGAGATAGCCGCGGCAGGCTTGAGTGCAACGCTCAGGCGTCCTAGTGGGCCTTACGAGTTGGCCGATCATCTGAAATGACAGTCCGCAAGCGCGCATGGTCAGACAGTGTCCATCTGATGGCGCAGCAGCCCCGCAACCTAACGCTGGACCCGTGCAGCATCATGTCAGACAGTGTATATCTAGGTGTTGAACCATTGAGTGTCATGTATTATGCATTATCATTGATGGACAAAGGAAGCGACATATTTGCACGGCCGACTCTGCCAGTCGCCCTTTCACGAGGCTTGGTGGGCCGATGCCCTAACTGTGGTCAGGGGAAATTGTATCGCACCTACCTGAAGCAGGTGGAGCGTTGCGCAGTTTGTGGAGAACACTTTGGTGACATAGAATCTGACGATGCGGCGCCTTGGTTCACTATCCTCATTGCGGGCGTCTTTGCAGCCCCCTTGTATTTCTTGTTCCAAGGGCTTCTTCTGTCATACTTCGCCGTCACAATGGTATTGATCTCTCTTATTATTGTAGCGCTGATACTGCTTTTGTTACCCCGCATAAAAGGCGCTTTGATCAGCGCGTTCTGGTTTTCGCGGCTTAAAAACGACGAGCCGGGATGATCCCTTTACTGATCACAATTGCCGTCTTTCCATACGCCGTCGCGTTGGTCGATGACTGTTTCAATGCGGAGCAGCGTAGCCTGGAGACCAAAATGTGATTAGCGCTTCGCAGATTCGCGCAGCCCGGGCATTGCTTGGAATCGACCAGAAACGCCTAGCTGAGCGTGCCGGCATTTCCCTGTCAGCCATCCAACGAATGGAGGCCGGCGAGAGCGATCTACCCGGCGCGTTTGACATGCAGAAGAACGTCGTAATCGCCCTCAGAGCAGCAGGGATCGAGCTGATTGGCGATCATGAGCGCAGTGGCGGCGGAGGCCGAGGCGTGCGCCTGGCGCATCCTGTCGGTCTGGCAGGCCGGACGCATTGATTGCCCCGACGGCGTCGTAAGGACGGCACCGATCAATCGGCGAGGTCTCGACCTGAGAAGCAGGAAAGATGAACACGTATCATCCAATGGGCCAATGAAGCGACGATACACAGAACATCAGGAGCCAACTGGTAGCTGGTCGGTCGGTTTGTTCGGGAAGAACCCATTCCTGCCCCTCCACTACACTCGGAACATAGATCTTCACCCGACCTCCTGACCCTCGTCCGCTCCAGGCAGTGAAGCCCACTAATGCCGCTCACCTCCTGAGGTCTTCGGCCTCGCAGCGGATTTTCGAACACGCCGCCGATACCGGCGCGTCGATCGAGACAATACATCCGTTTTGCGGACCGCCCGCACCAACATATCACTGTAGATGACGCGGCGGTGCCGCGCGATGCTCTCCATGTGTGTTCCTATATCCGGATCGGATCAGCGCAGCTTCGAGCAGGATGCGATGGATCTGGATGCGCTCGATGGAATCCGGCATACAAAGCAACCACCCTGCTCCAATCCACTCATCATGCGTCGGCGGGACTGAAGGCGATCAGAAATGACCACTCGATCTTCCTTTCTAGGCTTGCCCGATCGCCTCGCCGATGGCACGGCGCCCCGCGCGGCAATCTTCGGAGCTGGTCACGGCAGCACCTATCC
>NZ_RZSJ01000218.1:0-9117 GCF_003998025.1 Mesorhizobium sp. M8A.F.Ca.ET.021.01.1.1 | reverse complement strand
GATAGCGGACCGTGTTCTCTCTTGGTATGACCGAGCAAAATCTGGATGGCTCGCAGATTTCCCGTCGCTTTGTAGATAATCGAGGCCTTGGTGCGACGCAGGGAATGGGTTCCGTATTCCTCTGGTCGAAGTCCGACCGCCTCGACCCATTCGTCAACGAGACGGGCATACTGCCTTGTGCTCATGTGAGTCCTTGGGTTGATCCTGCTCGGAAACGCGTAATCATCGACTGTACCGCCGCGTCGGTCCAGCCACGCGAGAAGGCTGGAGCGCACATCGCTCATCAACTCGAACTGAACAGGTCGGCCGGTCTTCTGTTGGATGACCATCGCGCGAGGTCGGATTTCCGGTCCTACAACGAGGTTGCCGATTTTGATCTTGACGAGATCGCAGCCGCGCAACTTGCTGTCGATCGCCAGATCGAAGAGCGCTCTGTCTCGCAGACGCCGCTCTCGATCGAGAAAGAAGCGTATCGCCCATATCTGCCGAGGTTTCAGAGGGCGTTTCGTTCCGACTTTCTTGCCTGCATTCCATGCCCGGCGATCGAAGGTGGTGAGGTCGTAGCAAGAGCGTCCCATTTGGTTTCTCCTTCGGCCATGATTGGCCACCAAAGAAACGCCGCTAGACTGTTGCGGGGCCGGTAGCTGCCGAGCCGCTTTCGGAACACAGTCCGCTAGTGCGGACATTCGGCAAAACGAGTAACTGGAATCTGTCACTAGGTCTGCTCTCTCCTCTCAGCTCAGAACCAGACACTTAGCCGATATGGCAACACCTTGGGCGGCGTCGCATCTGGTAGCGGGAGCAGTCATCTAGCCGTAGCGCGCAAGCCTAGGGCGAAGTCCTCGGCAATCAGCAGTCCGACTGGATCAATCCCAGTGCTGTAGCCACATTTGTGGAGGTGCGAGACAATGGCGCCGGTCGCAACATTGCCGGCGGCACCCGGCGCGTATGGACAACCGCCTAGACCGCCGGCGGAACTGTCAAATGTGGTTATCTTTCGCATCAGCGCAACGTCGACGTTCTCCAGTGCCCGTTTCGACGTGTCGTGGAAATGGCAAGCGAGCATCGATGCCGGAATTCGCTCAAGAACGTGCTGCAGCATCAGATCCACCCGATCAGGCGAACCACGTCCAATCGTGTCTGCCAGGGCTATCTCATAGCAACCGAGGTCGCGTAATGCAGACGATACGGCCGCAACCGCACCCGGCGCGATTGCGCCCTCATAGGGGCAATCGACGGCACACGACACATAGCCGCGCACCGGCAGGCCGTGTGCCTTTGCGATTCGCACCACGGCGATGAAACGCTGCATGCTTTCAGCGATGGTGCAGTTGACGTTCTTGGACGCGAAACTTTCGGACGCGCTAGTAAAGACTGCCAGTTCGTCAGCTCCTGCGGCAATGGCGGCTTCGGCTCCCTTTTCATTGGGCACGAGGACCGACCGAACCAACCGGGCGCTCCGGGGAGCTTGCCGCATCACCGCGTCATGGTCCGCCATTTGCGGCACCCACTTCGGTGAGACGAAAGCCGTCACCTCGATCCGTGACAGGCCAGCATCCGCGAGAAGCCGAATGAGGTTTAGCTTGTCGGCGGTTGGAACGATGCCTTTTTCATTCTGCAGGCCGTCACGAGGACCCACCTCAACGATCGTAACCTTCCGATCGCCGCTCATCAATGCACGGCTGCGTACATGATCGTCTCCTCAGTCGCCATGCGGCGGTCCATCTCCTCGACGATCTTTCCTTGTCGCGCGATCAGTATTCTGTCGGACAGGCTGAGGATTTCAGGTAAGTAAGACGAAATAACCGCGACCGCGATCCCTTGGTCAGCAAGCTGATTGATGAAGTCGTGTATTTCCGCAATCGCGCCGACGTCGACGCCGCGGGTGGGTTCGTCGAAGATGACGATCTTGGGCTTCTGGACCAGGGCCTTGGCAATCACGATCTTCTGCTGGTTGCCGCCGGACAACTCGATCACCTTTGCGTCGGGGTCGATGGCGCGCACGTTCAGGCGCTTACGCCATTCCTCGGCCACGGATCTGGCTTCCTTCATTGAGACGATTTTGAACCCACCGTATGACTGGCCGCCGATCTGCCCCATGTAAATGTTCTCAGCGATGCTCATCGTCTCGAAGAAGCCTTCGGCCTTCCGCTCCTCGGTGACGTAGACGACACCGTCCCGCACGGCGGGTGCCGGAACCAAATAGCGTTTGGGCTGTCCGTCAATCTTCACCTCCCCACCGTGGAAAAAATCGCGCTTCAGGACACCGCAGACCACCTTCAGCGTCTCTGTCCGACCGGAGCCGACCAGTCCGAAGATGCCGGTGACCTGACCTGCGTAGAGAGAAAAGGAGGTGTTGCGGACCATGCTGCCCATCGAGAGATTCTCGACCGAGAGCACTTTCACGCCGCGTTTGCGCGGCGCGCGCATTCGAGATGTGCCGCTGTAGATTTCATCAGTCAGTGTTCTGCCAACCATGGCCTGAATGATCTTCTGACGATCGAAGGCCGTTGCCTTGTCAGACGCGACCAGCCGTCCATCCCTGAGAATCGTGATCCAATCTGCGACCATCAGCGCCTCTTCGAGCGCGTGCGAAATGAAGATGATCGAGACCCCTTCGCCTTTCAGCTTCTTGATCAGCTTGAAGAAATAGCTCTTTTCTTCCGGGGTCAGAGTTGCGGTCGGCTCGTCAAAGATGATGACCTTGGCCTTGTGATGTACGGCTCGCGCGATCTCGACCATCTGCTTCTGTGCGGCGCCAAGCGAGCCCACAATGGCGGAAGGATCCACGTGGAAGTTCAGCGATTGAAGAAACTGCTGCGCGGAAATGTAAATGCCGCGAAGTCGGTTCAACGGCTTTTCTTTGCCGAGGTAGATGTTCTGCGCCACTGACATCGACGGGACCAAGCTATTTTCCTGGTAGACCATGGCTATCCCTTTCGCGAGCCCCTCGGCGGGGGTTGCGAGCTTCTCCTCACGGCCGTTGATGAACATCTTGCCGCCGCTGAGCGGATAGACGCCGGCTATAATCTTGGTCAGCGTCGATTTTCCAGCGCCATTCTCGCCGAGCAGCGCATGAATTTCACCAGGCCGCAGCTGAAAGTCGACATCCGAGAAAGCGGGATTGCCGCGAAAATCCTTTGTTGCGCCCTTGAGTTCGACAATCGGTATCATGCCGCGGCCTCCTCAAAAACCGAGAGGTCGTCCGGCTCTATCGGCCCGAGATGATGGAGCGCAAGGATTTCGCCACGACCTTTGGAGGCGACGAACAGCCGGTCGCGGATTTCGACGCAGGATGTGATGCCGTGCCGGTGGCCATCGGCCCTGCTGTGAGCGCTCCAGATGGGCTGAAAGCTGTCATCGAGACGAACCAGCAGACCGTAGGAACGGCTGGGCGCCCAGGGTTTGTGGATGCCCAGTCGTATGACGCTGCCTGCCTGCAACGGCTCCTTGAAACTGCGTCCGCTCGAAAGTGTAGGCGCGATCCAATATTCCGGCGCGATGGTCTCCATCATTTCGCGCCTATAGCGGTTTTCGCGCAGCACGAATTCCTGCAACTGGGAGCGGACCGCAAACATCGTCAGCCAGTACCCAGTCTGGTTGGCCGGCTGAATCCGTCCGGGATAGGCAGGCAAATCCGCAAGCACGGCAATGGAGCCGCCGCCGGCAACGTCCAGCGCCAGGAGGCGATGTTTCCAGGCCTCAGCTACGACCAGTCTGCCGTCCCCGGCAATGCCAACGCCCGAGGGAAATCCCAGTCCTCCTTTGATGAGGCTCGCTTTTCCGGATCCGAGGTCAATTTTCACGACGCTTCCGCTGCGACCAAGGTTCAGGAGATCCCGGCTCCATTCGAGGGCCGAATGCACGCCCGAACCATTGCAGACGACAAGCGTGTCTTCATCCAGGAAAACAGCGGCGGTCGGGCAGTTGAGCTGCTGGCCGGACAGGTTCGCGGCCAGTCGCTTGCCGTCATGGCGACCGCCGACAATCGCGATGCCAAGCCTGTCTAATCCCAGGGCAAGAGCGCCCTGCGGTGACGCGGACAGGAACGTGATCTCGGCATCGTAAGTGCTCCGAACGGAGGTGCTTGCGTCGTCGTGAAGCTCAACCAGCCGATTGCCGGAGGTGAGCAGCACGTGGCCACCTGCGATCGTCAGATTGTCGGCCGCCTCCAACATCGAGACGCTGGCGATGCGTTCGAGGTAATTGTTGGGCTTGAGCGCGCCGTCCATGACCGGAACCGTGATGGAATGATCGCCACGCCCGCCCATGAATTTATCGAAGAAACTGCCGATGCGGCCAGACATGCTCATGCGGTTGCCCCCCAATAGGACGCTTGTGACGTCCATGTGGGATCGGCATCGGGCAGCTTGAGACGGCCTATCCGATCATTGTAGAGCCCGCCGAGATACAGATAGCCCTTGTGCTCGCGCATCGAGGTCACCATCGGGTGGTTCTTGCCTCCCAGATCCCAATAGGATTCCACGATTTCGCCGTTCGGCGTGAACTTCAGCACGCAGCCCGTGTTGATGTTCGGGAACAGCCATTCGTCACGGGCCACGCGCTTGGCCATGCGTTTGCGCAACGACGGCATTCTCATCGCCAGGTCGAGAGCCGGCGACCGCATGCCGACAAGCGCCACCCAGAAGCTTCCGTCCGAAGCCCGATTGATGTTGTCGGGATACCCCGGCAGGTTCGGGATCGTCGTCTCGCAGGTTCCCTTCTTGGGACCGTCGAACCAATAGCGATTGATACGGCAGCCCCAGGTCTCGGCGAAGAAGAACGACTGACCGTCGCCGGCCATGCAGACCCCGTTGGGAAACTGCAGATTTCTGAGGATCGTCTTCGTCGAACGATCGCGTGGATCAAAGCAGATCAGGCGGCCATTGCCCCGGCTCTCCAGCGCGTCCGTCGCCCAGTCGTGCATGTCGTAACGGATGGTCGCCTCGGAAAAGAAGATGCGGCCATCCGGTGCGATGTCGAGATCGTCGGCAAGCTTCAGGCGAGAATCGTCGATCACCGAGAGGACCGTCCGCTTGGTCTCGTCGGTCAGCTTTGTGACCTGCCGATCCGGCGAAACCTGATAGAGACCCATCCCGCCGATACAGACATTCAGGTTCTCGCTGGCGTCAAAAGCCAGCCCCAGCGGGTGGCCTCCGATATGAACGAATATCTCCCATCTGGTGTAGTCCGGTGCGAAGAAGCGAACGATATCGCCGTGCCGGTTTGGACAGTAGAGATTGTCGTTGCGGTCGAAGATGACGTCCTCGGGACCTTCGATCTCGCCCTTGCCAATGAGCGAGACGTCCTTCAGCCGGTCGTTGAGCGCGTAGGGACTTCCAGATCCGGCGTCCGTCTCGGGAAGGGCCGGGAGACGGAAGTAGCCCGGTGACACGTAAACCTTGTTCAGAAGCTTGTGCCGGTTCTTCAGCCAGCGGACGTCGATGGCCACGACTGCGAGCAGGACAATGCCGAGGATCATCGAACTGATGCCGCCGCTGATCCCGACGCGAACCATGCTGTCGGTCAAAATGAGCACGACAACCGCGCCCAGCACCGATTTTACCACCGACCCACGGCCGCCCCCGAGACTGTTGCCGCCAAGGACGGCGGCGGTCAGCGCCGCGATCTCGAGGCCGACCCCGGTATCCGATCCCGCACTGCCCAGGCGTGCGGCGAAAAACACACCGGCCAACGACACGAGCACGCTCGACCAGACATAGGTGGTGAAGATCGTGAACTTGACCCGCAGGCCGGCATTGTAGGCGGAACGACGGCTGCCGCCGACCGCCGTGATATGCCACCCGGCCCGTGCTCTGGTCAGGATGACGTGCCAGAGCCCTATGACGACAATGGCGACGAGGAAAGCGAATGGAATGCCAAGGACCTGACCTTCTCCGATAAAGTACCAAAGGTCGGACTCCGGGAAAACCGCCGAGATCTGGACTGCGTAACGCAGGAGAAGGATATCGACGATCGATCGGATGATGATCAGCGTGACCAGCGTCGTCAGGAACGCCCGGATGCGCAGATAGCCGATCAGGACGCCGTTGACCGCACCGCACAGGGCGCCGACGGCCAGCGTGGCCATCACGGTGGCCCACACCGGCCATCCCAGCAAGGTGATGCAGATAAGGGCCGTGATGTTGGCCAGGGCAAACACGCTGCCGACCGAGAGATCGAGGCCGCCAGCAAGCAAGACAATGCCCATGGCGACGACGACCAGCGAAAACTCCGACAGCTGGCGCGACGTTTCCGTCAGGCTCGACAGCGTGAAGAAATGCGGATTGTGGAGAACAAAAAAGCCGATCGTCAAGATCGTCGCAAGCACGGGAACGGCGTTGTCGCTCCAGCGCTTGGTCAGCACTTCGCCAAGCACCTTTTCCGGAAAATAGTGAAAATAGAGGCGCTCGATGGCTTCCATCTCAAGACCCTGACTGCAGACATTGCTGGGAGGGTCACCGCGTTTGCGCGCGGTGACCCGATTCGAAATCACTTCTTGAGCTGATCCAGATCCCAGCAGCTGTTCGTCGACATCGTGTCCTTGCTGATGATCTTGTTTGGCGTGTACAGCGCGAACTTCACGGCGCCTGCTGCTTCCTTCGATTGCAGCAACACCTTGATCGCGTTGTTCAGATCGCGGCCCTGGCCTTCGACGTCGTAGGAGATGACCTCCTTGAACGTTCCGTTTTCCACCCCTTGGCATGCCGTCTTGTTGCCACCACCGGATGTGATCAGATAAATATCCTTGCCGGACTCCTGGATCGCGGCGCCCGTTCCGGCGTCCATCACATCCCAAAAGCCGATGATGCCGCACAGGTCTGGGTTCTGCTGGATCACCGTTTGTGCGATACCGCGCGCCTTCGACTGGTCCCAGTCGCCGGTCTGGCTGGAAACGATCTTGATGTCGTCATGCCCCTTCAGCGTCTCGGAGATCGCATTGAGCTGATAGACACTTGCAGCGGCCGTCGCCGGCCCCTGGATGATCGCGATCTTGCCGCTCTTGCCGCTCGCCTTGCCGCATTTCTCGATCATGCGATTGGCCGCATACTGGCCGATGCCATACCAGTCCGCCCCGACAAAAGCGTCCGTCTGGTAACTCGACTTCATGTTGACCTGGATGACCTTGATCCCCGAATCCTCGGCCTTCTTCAGCGTGCGTGCGTAGGACGCGACGTCGAAATTCTGCACCACGATCACGTCGGGTTTTTCGGTGATCGCCTGGGTCAATGCACGCGTGCCGGTATCCGTGCTCCAGTTGGCGTCGCGGATATCGAGGGTGTAGCCCACACGTGTCGCCTCCTTCTGCATGATCGCCGCCCAACCCTCCGGCAGATCGAAACTCATGGACATCGGCACGAAGATGACCTTCTTGCCGGCGAGTGTATCAAGCGTCGGCTGTCTCAATTCGTCGACCATGCCCTCCTGGGCATGGGCAGCGCCCAATGAGAGAATGCCGGCCACGACCGCTGCCGCGGCATATTTCACTATCATCATGTTGGTTTCCTCCCGTTGGATGATATTGAGCGTCAGATGTCTCCCTGCTGCGACGTCTGTTCATCGCGAGGGTTGAGAAGCGCGTCCACGATCAAGGCTCCAAGCAGCACCGTGCTTTTGACCAGGTTCTGGACGGTGTAGGAGATGTCGAGGATCGTCATGCCGTTGAGCAGGAGACCGATCAGCACCGTGCCGACCAGCACGTTGCGGACGCCTCCCCGTCCGCCGGTGAGGCCGATGCCACCCAGGATGACCACCAGCAGAACGTCGTAGATGAGCGTCGAATTGACCATCCTCATGTTCATGCTGGCGACGGAGGCCGCTGTCACGCAGCCGGCGAGAAAGGCCATGACGCCGGAAAGCACGTATTGGAGGATGATCATCGGCCTGACGGGAATGCCCGTGATCCGCGCGGTCGAGATGTTGTCGCCGATGGCGTAGATGAACCGCCCGAGCCCTGTCTTGCGAAGAAGGAAATAGAGCGCGGCGGCACAGACCGCGAAAAGCCAGATCGGTACCGGGATGCCAAGAAGGCTGCCGCGCCCCAGGAACAGGAACCAGTTTAGGTTGTCCGGAACATTGTTGACGTCGAGCGTGGCGATCACGCCGCGCCCCAGTCCGTAGACGATCGCCGATACGGCAAGGGTCGCAAAGATGGCGGGGATTTCGACATAGGCGATCAGAAAACCCATGATGATCGCGACGACGATGACGAAGGCAAGGCCGAGCACCAAGGCCGTTGAAAACGCATAGCCCTGGTTGGCCAGAACAATCGAGAACGTCAGCGAGACGGCCATCACCGCGACCAGCGAAAGATCCACGCCGCGTCCGATCACGACGACCGCCATGCCCAGGCTCAGCATGCCGAGCATGGCGACGTTTCGGATCAGGTTGAGGATGTTGTCCCGGCTGAGAAAGTTGTCGAGCGTGATCGAGAAATAAGCGAACAGAGCGATCGATACCAGGAATACGATCAGCTCCTGCGTCACGCCGATGCGATGGCCGACGCCTTTGCGCGGGGCATTCGATCCCAGGTCTTGGGGAGTGCTCGACACGGTCACTTCCCCTTTTCGGCGAAAGCAGCAAGGCCACGCTTGGCATCGTCGCTCCTGAAAGTCCGCTGCCCCAGGATCGCTTCCTGGCGGAATGCCTCTGTCAGCGGCAAGTCTTGCAGTGTGAGAGCGGCTTCCTTGATCGTCTGGACGGCGGTCGGGCTCAGGCTTGCGACATGATGCGCCGTTTCAAACGCCACACGCTCGACGTCCCGGCTATCCACCGCCTGATTGACCACGCCTTTGGCGACCATCTCGGCCGCCGTGAAGCGTCGCGCAGTCAGCATGATCTCCATCGCGTGGGCGTAACCGATCTGCCTGACAAGGCGCACCAGCGTCCCGCCGGCAGGCACAAAGCCGAGGGTCGCCTCAGGCAGCTGGAAGATGGCGTCATGCGCCGCAATCCGGATATCGGTGGCGAGCATGATCTCGAATCCACCGCCAAGGCACATGCCCCGGATCGCGCTTATGATCGGCTTGAAGAACCCGGGAAACTTGATATGCGCCGGATCCCAAGCGGAAATGTCGAAAGCATCCGCGGCAAGCGCGGGAATGGATTCCTTCAGGT